>JBBSFL010000012.1:0-23053 GCA_038238735.1 Fimbriimonadales bacterium
CGATCTCAACCTCGCGATTGGTCAGGTCGGCGACTTCCTCTTTGACGAGTACGTGGCGCTTTTCGAAATCGATTTCGATTTCGCCAAGCTTCAAGGACGGCACGTCGGGCCTCGACTGATACTCCTTAGTGCGCCGCAGCTGAGCCCGGACGCGAGCCACGAACTCGCTCGGCTCGAAGGGTTTCGTCAGATAATCGTCGGCGCCCACTTCCAGGCCCACAACCTTGTCCATGGCGTCCGTGCGAGCGGTCAGCATGAGCACCGGCATGTGCCACTTCGACCGAAGACGACGACATGTGGTCACACCGTCGATCCCGGGAAGGCCAAGGTCGAGCACGACCAGATCGGCAAGCTCGTCGTTGAGTAGGGACAAACCCTCCTCGCCCGAAGCCGCCGTGCGCACCGTGTAGCCTTCGCGCGTGAGAAGGATCTCCAGATTCTGAAGCAGAAAGGGATCATCGTCGATGACCAAAACCTTGGCGCTCACGTGCCCGCCCCCATCGGAATGGTGATGCGGAATTCGCTGCCTTGACCGAGTTCGCTTAGCGCCTCCAGCTTCCAACCATGCTCCTGCGCGATTCGGCGGCAGCTGAAGAGCCCGAGGCCGAAGCCGTCGGGGCGAGACGAGTAAAAGGGATCGAATATTTTTTCCAAAGCCTCCGGCGGAATCCCCCGGCCGTTGTCTTGGAGGGAAACGACGATCGCCCCCGCGACCGCCGCAGACGTCAATCTCAATTCTCCATCCGCCCGGCTAACCGCTTGCAGCGCGTTGACGAGAAGGTTTACGAAAAGGTGCTCGACTTGATTTGGATCGGCGTCGACTAGCGGCAAGGTGGTGTCGAGGTCGACGGAAAGGTCGATTTTCCCTACGCGCACCTGCGGCTCGAGAAGTTCGATCGCCCTTCGTAAAACAGCGTTCAGGTCGGTTGGCTCGCGGGCGACGAACTTGGGTTTCACGTAGGACAGCAACCGGTGCGACAGGACGGAGAATCGCTCGACCTGTTGCCGAACACGCCGCAGCGCCTCTTCCGGATCACCCGTCGCGCCCGCTTCGATAGCGATCGAGGTCATGATGTTTCGAATATCGTGAGCCACCGTCGCCGCTAAGGCTCCGACGACTGACAGCTTCTCCGCCCCAAGAAGCTGGTATTGGACCTGCTTCAGTGCCCCTTGAAGGCGAAATGCGGACAAGGTCAAAGCGATCTGGTCGGCGATCGCCGACACGTGAGCCAGCACATACGCGGTTCCAAACGCGGAATCGGCCGGTGAGAAAGCGAGCGAGAACGTCTCACCGTCCAGAAGCCAGGATTGGCTAATGCCGCCGGTCACCTCTTGATCGCCTTTGCGGAGTCGAACCGACGTGAATCCCAGCAGGCCGTCGAGAATCTTCTCCTGCTCAGTTAGGAGCTGAGCCTCGCTCTCCGCCGACTCCGCAAGCGCGATTCCGCGGTTCATGGCGACGAGGACAGCTTGCGTGGCCGCGAGTTCAGAGGTCTGCCGCTCCAGAACCATTCTTTGCTCCCGGGTTCGGTCATCGTAGAGGCGCTCGCGCTCGAGTTCGACCGAGACACGGTTGCCGACCACGGCCATAAACTCGGCGTCCTCCGCCCCCAGAATCTCGTCGCTCTTGTCGTCCAGGATGCACAGAGTGCCGATCGGCGTACCTTTGCTGTCCATCACCGGCACACCGAGATATCTCACGAAGCCGAGGCGCACCGGCAAGATATTGCAAACGGTAGGATGCTTGCGCCCGTCTTGCACGAGAATGGGCGTGCCCTCGGCCATGACCAGCTGGCAGAACGCCTCGCTCAGTTGGTTTCCCGCAACTCCCTCGGTGCCCGCCGGAGGAAGGGCAACGGCCGCGAAATGCATCTCCTCACCCTGCCGAATCGACAAGAAGGTCGGCGACTGGTAGAGATTAGCGATCGACTCCACGACTTCGTTGTAAACAACCCGGGGATCGGGATCGTGGAACGCGCTCAACCGCTGAATGACCGCACTTCGCTGGGCACGCCACCGTTCCGCAGAGATGTCGTCGAAGGTCCATAGCCGCCCGAGCACGTGGCCCGAAGAGTCGATCAGGGGCGCCGAATGGCGGCGAATCCAAAGATGAGGTCGGAAGAGCTCGACTTCGTCGCTCGATCCCAGCCCCGGGTCCGCATAAACGTCGTCCAGCCCTTGCAGCCAAGCTTCAGGATGAGTGAGCCGGGGCAAAACATAGCTTCGCAACTCATCGACCGCCATGTGAGGGACCGCGGCGGTGTCCACGGCGAAGATCCGCCCGAATTCCGAATTGCACCCCAACGCCGTATGGTCGAGGCCGGTCACCAGGACCCCACTCCGAGTCATCGTCAGCAACGCACGGACGATGGCCCGGAGCTGCGGCTCCTGCATCGGTCGAAGCCGAAACTCCGCCTCATCCAGCGCCCGCTTGACCGACTTCTTTTCCATAAGGGGTGGGGTCATTTTAGTGGGTTTCGTTGGCTAGTTGCACGAACGGGCGCGATGGGCGAGGAAGTGAATGCGTGAATAAGAGAATAAGCGAATAAGTGAATAAGCGAATGCGATGGAAAAATCACAAGACCGCACGAACTGGCTTCACGTCTTCACGTATTCACGTATTCACGCATTCCCGCCCCTACTTCCGCGGAATGAACTTCAAAGCAACGGAGTTCATGCAGTAACGTAGACCCGTCGGCTTCGGCCCGTCGTTGAACACATGGCCAAGATGGCCTCCGCACCGCGCGCAGAGAACCTCGGTCCGCTGACCATCCGGATCGCGGCGGTCCACCGTCCGGCCCTTCACGATGTCCTGCCAAAAGCTCGGCCAACCCGTGCCAGACTCGAATTTCGTGTCGGAGCTGAACAGGACGAGCCCGCAACCCGCGCAAGCATAAGTGCCCTTCGCATGGTTGTTCCAATACTTGCCCGAGTAAGCGTTCTCGGTGCCCGCCTTCCGCAATACGAGATACGCGTTGTGGGGCAAGATCTTTTGCCACTCGGCATCCGTGTGAGTGACCTTCGTCGGAGCGGCGCCCGCAACCAGCGAAGCCGCAAGACAGATTAAGAGAAAGAGTTGTTTCATGGTTTTCGAGATCAAAGGTGCGAGGAATGACGGAACCTGACGAATCAGTTCCGTCAGGCTTTCAGTTCCATCATTCGAAGGTTACTTCGGCATCAGAACGTGGTCGATCACGTGGATGACGCCGTTCGACTGGTACACGTCGTAGGTCGGGATGTTGGCCATGTTGCCCATCTCGTCGGTGAGAACGATGTTCGCGGGGCCGTTCATGCTGATCCAGAGCGTTCCACCCGAGACCGTCTTCAGCATAGCCTTGCCACCGCCCATGCGGATGCGCTTCTTCAGCTCGGTGCTATCTAGCCGGCCCGCGACCACGTGGTAGGTCAGGATCTTCGTGAGCATCTCTTTGTTTTCCGGCTTGAGCAGAGTGTCGACCGTGCCGTCGGGAAGCATCGCGAAAGCGCTGTTGACCGGAGCGAAGACCGTGAACGGGCCCTTGCTGCTCAGTACATCGACCAAACCGGCGGCCTTGACGGCGGCGACGAGCGTGGTGTGATCTTTGGAATTGACCGCGTTCTCCACGATCGTCTTCATCGGATACATCGACATGCCGCCGACCATCACGGTGTTGTCGTTGGACATCGGCTTCATCGGACCGGCGAAAGCCGAGATTCCGAGAGTGCAAACTGCGAGAGCGAGTGCGATTTTCTTCATGGTTGTTTTCCTTTGCGAGCCCGAAGGGCGTCTGCATAAGATTCAACCGGTGGCGTCTGATGCGCTACTGAGGGCGGGATGAACGTCGCATGAACGTTCGGGCAGAGAGGATTGTCGTCTTCACCGGGTGCCACGGTTTGTCCGGAACTTAATCACCATTCGATTCAGCGATGCCTGGACCGATCCACTTTCCAGGTGGTAGGTTCAAAGTTAGCCTATCGCAGGAACACATCCTCGAAGTGAAGCCTTGTGTTAAATAGACAAGCTCTCATCTGATTCATATATGTACATCTCTAATGAATAGAGCCGCTTGTATGAGCTTAATCTAAGCATAGCTCACTCAAAAATGCATACATCAAAAGAAGACCTGCGCAAAGCTGGTATTATAATGCTCTTATCTTGATGTGCTCCGAGCATATTTACATTAGATATGGCGATGCGGTAGACTGGTTCGATCATGCCTCCCCCCTATCCGCTCGACAAGTCCGCCAAGGATGCCCTCTATGCGGCGACGATCGCGGGGATCGCGGGGAGTCCGGGCGATTATCCGAGTGGGCCGGGGCAGATTTTCGAGACGACGGTGCTGTCGGCGCGGGTGACGGCCAAGATCTCGGCGGCCAACGACCGAAGGCAGAAAGTCGCGGCCGCACGGCTCGCGGTGACGGCAGAGAAGGTCGCCTACGACCTCTGCGACCAGGAGGAGCGGCGGATTTTGCGGCTGGCGGAGGCGCTCTACGCCCAAGCCGCGCCCGGCAAGCTGGCTCGGATCGGCTGGGGCCCGCGCAAGGACCGCGAGAAGCGCGAGCCGGGTCAGCCGCGCGCCCTGATCGTGGCGATCCAAGACCAGATGTCACTGACCCTGAAGTGGCGCGGCCCGCTCACCGGCTCCGGTGGCCGCGTCGCCTTCTATCGCATCGAGCGCGAGATCACGACTCTGGACGGGTTAATCACGGAGGCGTTCGGAACCTGGAGCACGCAGTCCGTGCAGGCCTCACTGGAGCTGACCGGGCTGACGCGGGGCGTGGAATACAGCTTCCGCGTCGTCGCGGTGAACGCGTCGGGCAGCTCCGAGGCGAGCAACACGGTCAGCGCAGTTCTCTGAGATAGACCATGGAAGTTTGGCTACCAGGGCATCGGAACCCAGCAAACCTATTCGCGATTTTGGGATTCGCCCAAGTTGGTCACACCTCTTCCGGCACGTCGACGAGATGAGGTTCCTCGGACTTCCTACAGAAGAAGTACACCAGCGGGATCATCAGCGCCAAGATCACCAACGAGGAGATCGGGCGGCTCAGGTTCAAGCCCCCGGCATCGTTTGGCTTGGTGATGAGATCGCCCAGCGTCGCCCCAAGGGGGCGGGTGAGAATGAATGCAGCCCAGAACAACACCGGCCGAGACAGCTTGGTGAACAGGTACAGCGCCCCGATGAGGGCCAGAACCGCGCCGAACACCATCGACCCGCGCTCGAAGCCGATCTCTCCGTAGCCCTTGACCTCGGTTCCGGCTAGCCAGTCGCCCAGCGCCGTTCCCAGGGTGTTGGAAACCAAGATAGCCACCCAGTAGAAGGCTTCCGCCTTCTTGGTCGTTATCCGGCTTATCGCGATGGAACCCGTGACCATTCGCCAGACGATCAGCACCACCACCAGCGCGATGAACAGCGCGAGGGCGGTGGGGCCGTAGGCCTCGTTCGTGTGGGTGCCAAAAACTTCGCGGGTTAGCTTGTCCGCCACCGTCGTTCCCAGCGTCGTGGTCGCGACGATGACCGCCCAGTAAAGCGCCGGATGGTAGCGCTTGGCGGCGATCTGCCCAATGACCGTCACCACGAAGAACGCGAGAAAGATGCCCGTCGCGACCGAGTAGCCCAGGTTGATCGGCGGCATCGAAAGGGCATCCCCCCCCGTCTCGCCCAGCGTCGTCGCGATGATCTTGATGATCCAAAAGGCGACCGAAACCTGCGCCACCTTGCCGGCGATCGCGCCGTGGCTCATCGATTCATTTTCTTGGGTACTCATGAGTAATTCCGACCTTTTGCGGTCGCAGCCGATAGAATGACCCATCCAAGTCTATTCGAGGACCTGGCTTAGAGAATTCCAAACTCGCTCGCCTCCTAAGTTAACAGAATTGACGGCGGAGCCATGCCACCATGAGTGATGACCGAGGGTCCGATACTTGTCGTCGAAGACGAGGCCAGAGTGGCGTCCTTCGTGCGGAAGTCGCTGGAAGAAGCCGGCTACCGGGTCGAAGTCGCCTCCACCGCCGCGGACGCGGAAATTCTGTGGGTCCAAGCTAAGCCCAGCCTCGTCATTCTGGACCTCATGCTTCCCGACAAGAATGGCCTGTCGCTCCTTTCCGAGGCGAGAGCCAACGGCCGCCAGACTCCCGTGCTCGTCTTGAGCGCCAAGTCCTCTATGTCCGACCGCGTGAGCGGACTAGACCAGGGCGCCGATGACTATCTGGGAAAGCCCTTCGGCATTCAAGAACTCTTGGCGCGAGTTCGGGTTCTCCTTCGCCGGCAGACCTCCGAAGGCAGACGAAGTATCGAGTTGGACACCCTGTCGATCGATCCCAACACCCGCCGGGTAAGTCGGGACGGCCGCGTGATCTTCCTTTCGGAGACGGAATACCGGTTGCTCGAGCTTCTTGCCGCGAACCTCCCCGAGGCGGTCTCGAAGAAGGAGATACTGAACAAAGTTTGGGACGATCCTGACCGCGACGATAATGTGGTCGAGGTCTACGTCAGCTACCTTCGCGGCAAGTTGGAGTGGGGCGGCGCAAAACGGCTTATCCACACCGTCCGCGGTCGCGGTTACATGCTCGCGGAGTCCGTCGATGAAACTTAGCCATCGATGGCGGCTGACCCTCGTTTCCGCCGGATCGGCGGGCGTGATCTTTCTCGCTCTCTTCGCGCTGTCGGCCGCCGGTCTGCGGCGCTCGGAGGAGAAGGCGGCGCAGCGGGAACTGGCTCCGGCCGTGAATCAAGTGGCGGCGGATGTCCGGACGGGCAGCGAAAAGGCCGACCTCGCCGAAGTCGTGCAAGCGAACCCGAACGTGAGCCTTGCCATCTTTGACGCCAAAGGCAACCTGATCGCCGAAGACGGGAAGGTCCACTTATCTTTCCAGGCAACGAAAGGCGTGAGCGGCGACATCGTCATCCGCACGGATTCCGTCAATGGCAAAACCGTGGTGGCCGCTCTTCCCTGGACGAAGCACGAGGCGTTCATCGACCGCTTCCAAATTCTTTGTGCGAGCCTATGGCTCCCCCTGGTCGGCGTCGTCGCGATCGCGACCTGGATGACCGCGAGGTCGACCTTCCTTCCGTTGGAGCAACTGACCAAGGCGGCGGAAGCGATGAGCGCCGAAGGATTGGGCGCACGGCTGCACGCGGAGGATCAAGGGGAATATCGCGACTTCGTTCTGCGCCTCAATGGCTTTTTGGATCGGCTCGAAGACTCCGTCCGTCGCGAAGAAAGGTTTCTTTCGGACGCCGCTCACGAATTGCGGACTCCCCTGACGGTTCTTCGGGGAGAGCTCGAAACGAGCCTGCAGCGGCCAAGACAGCCGGAGGAATATCAAGCGACGATGGCGATTCTTCTGGAGGAGACGACTCGCCTATCGACGCTCGTCGAGCTTCTCCTGCGCTCCGGCGCGGCGTCGCATGGGCCGCCTGGGGCCGTCGACATGCGAGAAAGCGCCGAAAGAGCCCATGCCCGCTGGGTCGATCGTTTTAGCGAGAAGGGTGTGCATCTGACCTTGACTGCCGAGCCGAGCACCGCCGGTCTCAGCGAAGGAGAGTTCGACGTCTTGGCCGACAACCTGCTCACCAACGGTCTTCGCGTCAGCGAGCCCGGCTCAACTTGCTCGATCTTAGTCGGGGCCGTCGACGGCAAAGCCGTCCTGCAGGTCGGCGACCAAGGGCCGGGTATTGCTCCCGAGAACGTCGAGCGCATTTTCGAGCGCTTCGCCCGCCTCGATACGGGCCGTTCGCGAACGGACGGTGGCTTCGGCATCGGGCTTGCCCTTTGCAAGGAAATCGTCGAGCACCGCGGCGGAACCATCCGGGTCGAGCCCGCCGTGCCCCATGGGTCCCTATTCACAGTTACCTTGAAGTCGGCGACCTGAATTTCCTTTAAGGAAGCTAGTTGGGAATCTGCCCGGTGCAAGACTGGAGTGGGCAAGTCGCCCAGAACAAACTCTCATGAAGAACACACTCAGAACCCTAGTCTTGTCGGCCTCGATCATTGCTGCTGCGATTTCGTTCGCCGGCTCGAACCCTCACGCCAAGATCTCGGCCAGGCAAGCCCAGAAAGCAGCCCTCGCTAAGTACCCGGGCAAGGTCGTCGGCAAGATCGAGCTTGAGAACGAGGAAGGCAAGTGGCAGTACGCGGTCAACATCCGCTCGGGCAAGAAGCTCCGCGAAGTCATGGTCGACGCCAACACGGGCAAGATCGCGAACGTAGAGGTCACCACGCCGAAAGACGAAGCCAAAGAGAAGGCCGCCGAGCTAAAGCACAAACACGGCGGCTAACCATTATCGATTCGGGCGGCGCTCTCGTTTCGCCCGGCGATTAGACCGCAAACCTCCGACGGCTGCGGGAAGCTCGTGCCTGAGGGGTTTGATAGGCGGAGGCATCGGAAACATCTTGCGGGTCGCGGACATGCTCATCGTAGAATGGAGATGATGGACTTTTGACGTGTATCTGTATCAGGACGAAGATGGCGCATGGATCATCGAGTGCCCGGCGATCCCCGGATGCGTGAGTCAGGGCGCGTCCGAGGAGGAGGCGATGGAGAATATCAAGGACGCGATGGAGGGCTGCATCGCCGCGCGAAAGGAGCTCGGAATGCCGCTCTACGTCGAGCCGCGAAGCATGCGGATTCCTGCGTAGATGGGCAAGTTGCCGTCGTTAGCGGCCGCCTCGCGGTCAAGACGTTCGAGAAGTTCGGCTGGGGGTTCGTCCGCCAATCATCGAGCCACATCATCCTCGCAAAAACTGGACACCCGGCGACCTTCTCCGTTCCCGACCATCGCGAGGTGGCGCGAGGCACCCTCCGAGCCCTTATCGCGGTCGCCGGACTTGGAGTCGATGAGTTTGCGGAAGCAAGCCGTCGGGTTTGAGCTCGCGCTTGCCCGATGTCTAGTCGGGCGCTCCGGAGAACTGCAATGAACCAGCTTGCAGGTTTCTAAGTTTGCCTATCCGCCGTGACAGAACCCCGCCCGTATACTGGCTCAATGCTCTCACTAGTCGCATGCATTGCCTTTTCTTCCTCGAAGTCGGCCCCCGCTGCCCCGCGGTATGAAGTAATTCAGAAGATCGCCATCGGAGGCGAGGGCGGTTGGGATTGCCTCGCCATTGACTCCGGTTCCCATCGGCTGTTCATCTCTCGCGGCACCCATGTTATGGTGCTCGACGTACGAAGTGGAAAGCTCGTCGGCGACATTCTGAACACAAACGGCGTTCATGCCATAGGCTTCGCATCCAAGTTGAACAAAGGCTACATCACGGTTGGACGCGACAACACCGTGTTGGTCTTTGATCTCACAACTCTAAAAGAAATTAAGCGAGTTGCCGTGGGCAGCCGTCCGGATGTCGCCTACTTCGACGCAGCCTCGAACCGTTTCTTCGCGTTCAATGCCGGAAGCAACGATGCCACTGTGATCGACGTGAACAGCGATACGGTCGTGGGCACCGTCAAATTCGAAGGTAAACCGGAATTCTGTGAAGGCGACGGGAGAGGCACCCTCTACGTCAATATCGAGGACAAGAGCGAGATTCAGAAGTTCGACTCTAAAACGTTAAAGATCCTCGGCTCTTGGCCGTTAGCGCCGGCCGAGGAGCCCAGTGGGCTCGGCTTCGATCACAAACATAACATCCTGTTCTCGACCTGCTCGAACAATCTGATGGCGGTTAGCGATGCGAAGACTGGGAAGGTCATCGCAACCCCTAAAATTGGCGGCGGTCCCGATGGCGGAGGCTTCGATCCCGGTACCGGGCTCGCGTTCAGTTCCAATGGCCAAGACGGCACCTTGACTGTAATCGGTAAGAACTCGAGTGGGATGTACGACGTGCTACAGACGGTACAAACCCAGACGAGCGCTCGAACCATGGCGATCGATACGAAAACTCATCTTATCTATCTGATTGCCGCCGAGTTTCAGGCCCCGACCGACCCCGCAAGCCGCCGCAGAACTATGGTTCCCGGCACTGCGATGATTCTCGTGGTGGGTCCTGCGCAGAGATAGAGATCCAACGATCCGAGCCCGCCGCTCTCCTCGTCAAGAAATGTCTAAAGGGTTTCTTTTGGCAGGATAGCGGCTTGCTCGACAAGCCTCTGCACCTCATCGGGATCCGCAATGTCGACAAGGGTGTTCGGCGGCAATGCCCCCATAGGAAACCTGTTCCTAGAGTAGCCGGTGCCCCCGCCCCACATCATGCCCGCGACCACGGGCGCGTCGCCGAACGTTAGCGTGCCTCGCATATCTTTGCGGATCGTCTTTTCGATCCGCTGGCCCGGCGCTAAGGGAAGGGACACCACTTTTCGCGAGGGCCAATCCGTGATCCAGATTAGGCGCTGCGATGTGACGGCATAAAAGGTCGCTTGCCGGGCTTCTTCGCCACCCAGAATCTTCCAAACAACATATAGAGCCCTATTCCAACAAACGGCAAGCCGAAGATTGGAAAGATGGCACCCGCCTTCGATGTCCCAGTAAGAGCCATGAACTCCCAAAAAATGGCGAATCCGGCCCACATGAGGGAGAAGGTATAAGAAACCCGTCGGCTGGGGTCAACAGCGTTCTGTCGTCCGGTTTCCCGCCCACGAGATGCTCTCGCCGGATCGAAGCTCTGCGGCGAATGCTGCGCCTGGGTCCGTCGCGAAATCCACTCCGCCATTCTAGCGTTTCGGTCTACAAATACTTCCGCGCGTTCACGATGCTGCGGGGAACAGCGGTCAGAGGGTCTTCTTCGCCTTCGTACTCGACCGAAAGCCAACCGTTGAATCCGCCTGTTTGCAGCTCGCCCACGCAAGCCGCCAAGTCGACGATCCCCTCGCCCACCGCAGTGCCGACGAACCGGTCGCCATTCAGCGCCTCGTACGCGAAACCTTCATGCCCTTCAGGAGCGGGGGCGAAATCTTTGAAGTGGACCATGAACGCCTGATCCGCAACATGGCGAATTGCCTCGTGACTCGGCTGGTTCACCAGCAGGAAGTTGCCCGTGTCGGGGTTTGCTCCCAAGGCGTCGTTACCCGCCATCGACCGCACTTCGTCGATGATCTTGCGCACCTGCTCGCCCCGCCCCGCCAGCGTGCCGTGATTCTCTAGTGCCAGCTTGATCCCGTGCTCGTTCGCGTACAGAGAAGCCTTGGCGAGTCCCTCGATGATCCAGCCGCGCGCCTGGTCGAACGTGAGGTCGCCATGTACATCCCCGGCGAAAACCCGAACCACTTTCGCCCCAAACCTCTGAGCCTCATTAACTCCAAATCGAATCTTCTGAACCTGCACTTCCCGTTCGGCGGGAACTTCTTTTGCGAAATTCTGGGCCACCGAGAAGATAGCACAGGGAAGACCCGTCTCGGCCAGCGCCGCCAGCGCCTTTTCCCGTTCGGGAGCGACTTCCTCGGAAGTCATCGCGCCCGCGTTCGAGCCTTGGCCCTTGTAGAAGAAATCGAGGAGTTCCACACCCTCTGCCCCTGCGCGCTTCGCTTCACGGATGAAATCGCCGATATCGAAATCGCCGCCCTTCCAGGTGCGGAAATAGGACCACATACTGACGGCAAGCTTCATAGTCTCAGCGAGTAAACGCCCTCATCAAGGGGGCATAGAAGACGAAAGCGCCGAAGATGCCCGCCACGCAGAGCACGCACGCGGCAGTGAGCCCGGGGTCGAGGCGGAGACGCGGCGCGGGAGTCTGATCCGCCGACTCCTCCACGAACATCGCCTTCGCGATGCCGAGGTAGTACGCGATGCTCAAAATCGAGTTAATCGCCAAAACAATCGCCAAGGGCGTAAGACCCGCCTTCAAAGCGTCGTTGAAAATCATAAACTTGCCGATGAACCCGCTTGTGCCGGGTATCCCGATCAGTGAGGCCATGAACACGATGATCGAGCCCGCGGCAAAGGGCGAGCGCTTTACCAATCCCCGCAAATCGTCGAAACTCGTACTCTCCTTCCCCTTGCTCGCGGCAAGCGTGATGACCGCGAACGCGCCGATCGTCATGAGCGTGTAACTCAGAAGATAGTAAACGATCGTGTTCGTTCCCACGTTTGCCGGGTCCTTGAAGTGGGCAACGATGGCAACTAAGATGTAGCCTGCATGGGCGATCGAGCTATAGCCGAGGACGCGCTTGACGTCCTTCTGCACCAGCGCCAGCAGATTGCCGACGCACATCGTGATGATCGCGATCCAGAAAAGCGCGGGCAGCCAATACTCCCGCAGGGGCATCGCGCCATCCAGCACACGCCAAAGGGCGGCCAAAGCGCCGATCTTCGACCCCGCCGCCATGAACGCCGTCACGTTCGTCGGCGCGCCCTGGTACACGTCCGGAGTCCACTGATGGAACGGCACAAAGGCTGCCTTGAAGCTCAAGCCGATCAGTATCATGCCGAGCCCGAAGAGGATGAGCGTCGGCGCTGCAGTCGAGGAACGAATCCACGCATTCACGATCATCGTGAGGTCCAGCGAGCCCGTGGCGCCATAGATCAGCGCGATGCCGTACAGCAGAAATCCGCTCGCGAACGCGCCGAGCAGGAAGTATTTAAGCGCCGATTCCTCCGACTTGTTCTCCGACCGGCTCAGCCCCGCCATTACGTAGAGTGCGATCGACAGAATCTCCAGCCCCAAAAAGATCATGAGGAGGTTGTTCGAGGTCGACATCACCATCGCGCCGGTCAACGACCACAGAAGCAGCGGATAGAACTCCCCAAACGGGATCCTCTTCTCGCGCAGATATCCTTCGCTGAATAGGATCGAGAGGAACCCCGCGAGGATCAGCAGAAGCTGGATGATGAGGCCAAACCTGTCCCGCATCACCATGTCGCCCAAGGTCGAAGCATCCACGGAAGGAAACTGGGCCACAACCGATACGCCCGCCGCGATGAGCCCAAGGAGGCTAATCGCGACGATCATGTTGTTGTTCTGCTTCGGGCGAAGCATCTCAAAAATGAGGGCAAGAATGCCCGTGATCGCCACAATGGTCGTCGGCGCGACAACGGTCCAGTCGATATCGGGCGGGGGAAAGTTAAACATAGGTCCCCTGCAAATTTGGAGTCTGGAAATTGGAGTTTGGAGTATCGATCGGCATGAGAGCGTTCCGGGGCTCCAAGATAATCTCAGAATCCGGATCGGAGGAGGCCTGAACACCTTCCCGCAGGCTCCGTACATACGCGGCGGAAAAGGCACTAGCTGGCGAGTTCCACGCGAAAACCTCTGCCGGCAGGTCGCTGACGAAGTCTAAGAACACGTCATCCCCACCAACGATGGCCAACACGACCAGTATCTTGCCGCTCACTGCTTCCAGTAGTTCGCGATCTCGCTCCAAATAGTATCCGCCGTATTCCATCGGCGAGCAGCAGCCCGCGTGAGCTCCATCCAGCATGTAAACGATCCCGCCGGCCCGGTTCACCGCGTCCCGCAGTTCGCCCCGCGTCTGCTCGACGAAGATGTCGAGCCGTCGATTGCCTTCTTCAGGATTCTCGTGAAGCAGGTCGTTCAGTTCGACCTCTGCCTGCATGGATCGGGCGAAGGGGTTGAGGATGAGAGGCAATTGAACCTCGTCGCTTCCCACTGTGAGCACGGCATGCCCTGGCGTCGACTCCGAGTCTGCGAAATTTAAGGGATCGGCCGAACCATGGCACCTCTGGACTAGCCCGAGGGGCAAGTTCAGCACGGGCCGGCAACCAGCCAACAGGAGGTTGGCCAGGTCGATCATCGCCTCGCCACCCCGTACAATTCAAAACCATTTGAATTGGACCCAAAACCGTGAGTAGCGCTGTGACTGCCAACCCTTTGAGCGACTCTTTCTCTCTCATCGGGAAGCGGGAAATGCAGGTTGGCCGGTGTGAGAACGACCTCGGTGCCGGATGGCAGCTGCGTCACATCCGTCCGACCCGGCATGAAGACCAAATTCATCTTCGCGTCGATCTCATGCTCGGCATCTGCCCAGACGGGCCGCTTCCCTTCCGGCGCGACCGCCATCAGCCTTACGGCTCCAATCGAGGCCTCCATCGGCTTCAAGAATGTCGACGGATACAAGCCGCCCCAGAAAACAAACACGACCAGCAAGCCAACCGTAACCATCTCCCAAGGCTTGATGTCCTTCAGCCGCAGATTCGCCGGATTCACGTTCGGCCCATAGAACACCTGCTGGAACATGTAAAGCAAGTACACCGCCGCCAACACAGTCCCCGCGCCCGCCAAGATCGGGAAAATCAGATTCAGGCCAAACGCGTGCGCATAAGAAGACTCGAAAGCCCCCATCATCGCCAGAAACTCCCCGATGAACCCATTCAAAGGAGGCAGGCCGACGCTCGACAGCATCACGATCAAAAACAGCGTCGCGAAGATCGGCATCTGCGCCTTCAGCCCGCCGAACTCCTTGAACAGCCGCGTATGTCGCCGCTCATAAATCAACCCGACCAATAGGAACAGGGCGCCCGTCGAGATTCCGTGGTTAAGCTGCTGATATGTCCCGCCTAAGATCCCCGTGTGGGTCAAGGAGAAGAGCCCGAGAAGCACAAAACCCATGTGGGCCACCGACGAATACGCGATCAGCTTCTTTAAATCCGGCTGGATCGCCGCCACGATCGCCCCATAGATGATGCCGATCACCGCCAGCCCCATCAGATAAATCGCCTGCGTCTGCACCGCGTCGGGGAACAGCGGCAGCACGAATCGCAGGAAGCCGTAGGTCCCCATCTTCAGAAGCACGCCAGCCAGAATGATCGACCCCGCCGTAGGTGCCTCGACGTGCGCATCGGGCAGCCACGTATGGAACGGGAACGCCGGACATTTCACCAAGAACGCCACCGCGAATGACCAGAAAACCAGCGTCTGTAGCTGCAGAGCCCCCGCCCACAGCTTCCCGTTCGCGACCTCCTGCTGAATGTCGACGATGTTGAAGCTGAGCTGCCCGCCATGCAGGCCGGCATACTGCTTGGCCAGCACGATCATCCCGATCAGCATAAAGATCGAACCCGCGAACGTGTAGATAAAGAACTTTAGCGACGCATAGCCCCGCCGCTCCCCGCCCCAGATCGAGATCAGGAAGTACATCGGGATCAGCGACGCCTCGAAGAAAGTGTAGAACAAGATCATGTCGAGCGACGTGAACACGCCCAACATCGCCGTCTCCAGGAACAGCAGGAAGATGAAATAAGTCTTGACCCGCTTGGTCACGTAGAAGCTGAACCAAGTCGCGATAATCTGCAAAAAGGTCGTCAGCAGCACCAGCCAGATCGAAATCCCATCGATCCCCATCCGATAATGGATGCCCAAATCCTTCATCCAGGGAACGTATTCCTGCATCTGGAAGTGATAGGTGCCCGACTTAAAGCCCAAAAGCAGCGCAATGGACACCGCGAACGTCACGACCGAAATCGCCAAAGCGCCGTATCGGAAAACCTTGTCGTTGCCCGCTGGCAGCAACATCAACACCAAGCCGCCCAGAAGCGGCAGGAACGTGATGAGGGAGACAAGCCCGAGGCCGGTCGGCTGCATCTAGCGGTGCCTCCCAAGCGCGGAAAAGACAAGCGTTCGAATCATGTAAACCAAAAGGGTGGCCGCTAGGCCGGCGCACAGCGCGGGGGCCAACGAGCGGAAGTCGTTGGCAAGGCTGCAGATGAGCAGCGCAGGCGCGAGGCCGATAAATCGGGCGGAGGGACGGAGGTTCACCGGGATTCCGAGGACGCTTGAAGACCCGCGTTGGGACAATTCCATCCTACGCGGTCCGCCCAGCCCAAAGATTGGGTTGTCGTGAACTCCGCAAGACATCACTTGTGGACCCCCACGTTCAGCCCGAATGCAAACCAACCCAAGATCGCCAGCCCGCCAGCCAGCATCCCAAGTGCATAAAATCGAATGTAGCCGGTCTGGAGGACGTGGAGCAGCCAACCACCACCCCGAGCCAGCCAGCCGGAGCCGTTGACCGCCCCGTCCACGACGCCCGAATCGATACCCTTCCAAGACAGGGTCGCAATATCCGCTCCGCCCTGCACGCTCGCTCCGACCATCGCGTTGTCGTAGCCGAACTGATCCCGCGCCCACCGACGGAAGGGATTCCAGCGGCTCTCGTCCCAGCCCTCTTTCTTCGGCAAGCCGCGCCAGTAAACGATTAAGCCGATCAAAATGCCGCCTAGAGCCGCGATCGTGGACAGCATCACGAGATCGATGCCCGCCGGCTTCTCGCCCACCACGCCGAGATACTCGAGCTTGCCTTCAGGATAGAGCCAGTTCATAAACCGCTCGCCCTGCGTGAGGTACCAGCCGCCGCCAAGACTCAGGATCGCTAGGATCACCAACGGGAACCACATACTAATCGGCACTTCGTGCGGCTGGTGCATCTCGTCCAGCTCGTGGTGCTCGTGTTCGTGTTCGTGTTCCGCATGTTCGCGGGCATGAATCTCGTCATGCGAATAAAAGAACCCATGCTGATCCGTAGCATGAGCGCCCCGCTCGTGCGTGTGCTGGGCACCCTGCCCAGCATCTCCAGAGGGCGGGACGCCCTCCGTACGTTCGAGCGAGGCGCTCGAACCACTTTCGCCTTCAAACGTATAGCCCTCGCCCGCCGCGATCGTCACCGGTGCCGCCGTAGAAGCGATCACCGGGTGCCCCATTGCAACCAACGACCCATCCTCGGCAACCGCATGAGCCTCGTCGCCATGAGGATGCGCACCGGCAGGAATAAGCCGCCAACGCTCCTCGTTCCCGAAGAAGGTCAGCCAGGTCATGCGGGTCATGTAGAACGCCGTCAGCAGGGCCACGAAAAGTGCCGTCCAACCCGCGTACTGCCCAAGCTGATACCCCTCGATCGCCGCGTGATTGTTCGCCAACGCGCTGCCAATGATCGCGTCCTTCGAATAAAAACCCGACAAACCGTAGACGCCAGAAATCGCCAGGAAGCCGATAAACATCGTCCAGCAGGTGACCGGCAGATACTTCGCCAGCTTGCCGTAGTTCCGCATGTCCTGGTTGTGCGCCATCGCGTGAATCACCGCACCGGAACCCAGGAACAGCAGGGCCTTGAAGAACGCGTGCGTCGTGACATGGAACATGCCCGCCCAATAAGCGCCCGCCCCGCAGGCCACGAACATGAAACCGAGCTGCGACACCGTGGAATAAGCGAGGACCTTCTTGATATCCGTCTGACCGAACGCAACCAGCGCCGCGAACAGAGCCGTAAACGCCCCAATCACGCAAACGATAGCGGAAGCCACCGGCGAAAGCTGGAACAGCACGTTCATCCGGTTCAGCAGCACCACGCCCGAGGTCACCATCGTCGCGGCGTGGATCAGAGCCGACACCGGCGTCGGACCCGCCATCGCGTCGGGCAGCCACAGATACAGCGGAAACTGCGCCGACTTGCCGCAAGCGCCCACGAAGAACAGCAGCGCGATCGCCGTCGTCGTGCCCGGCATCGACTTCAGCACATCGCCCAGGTGCGGCAGGAAGGCGTCATAGCTCAGATACCGCCCGTCCGTCACGCCGAGCTTATTTGCATTCGCCGCGACCACGACCATCAGCAGGAAGATGCCCAGCGTCAAGCCCCAGTCGCCGATGCGGTTGACGATGAACGCCTTGTTCGCCGCCTTCGCGTTGGCGACGTCCTTATACCAAAAGCCGATCAGCAGGTAAGAGCAAAGCCCCACCCCCTCCCAGCCGATGAACAGCATCACAAGGTTGTTGCCGAGCACTAAGATCAGCATCGCGGCGATGAACAGGTTCAGATAAGTGAAGAACCGCGTATAGTCCCGCTCCTCCGCCATGTACCCGGTCGCATAAAGATGGATTAGCGCCCCGATGCCCGTGATGATCAAAACCATCGTCATCGAAAGCGTGTCGACGCGCATCTCGAACGGAATGCGGATGCTCGCGATGTTGATCCAATCGCCCAACGTGCTTATCGCCGCGCGGTTTTCCGGCGCCAGTTCCGCCAGCTTGTAGGTCAGCGCGACCCCCAGAATGAACGCCAACGCGATCGGCAAAACCGCCAAAATCCCCGCCGCCCGCTTCCCCGCCGCCTTCACGATCGCTTTGCCGAAAAGCGCCTGGATCAGGAAGCCGATAAACGGCAGCGCAAGGACATACCAAATCTGAGCAAACGGACCGTTCATCCTAAAACTCCCGGGCTAATGTCCCCCCTTGAGGGGGGCTGGGGGGTGAATGCGACCTTCAGATTTCGAATTTGGCGTCCGGCATGAGTCCCAAAATGCAACTTGCTGACCGGCAACACCAGATCACCCAACGGGACGGCAGCCAGGCCAGCACGGTGCTCAATTCGCAATTCGCGATTCGCCGGCGCACCCTGCACCCCGACCCCTGTACCCGTGTAGTTCCTCATCCCTTCAGCAAATTCATTTCGTCGATGTCGATGTTGTGGCGCAATCGGAAGATCGCCATGATGATGCCAAGCCCGACCGCGACCTCGGCCGCCGCGACCGCCATCACGAAGATCACCATCATCTGACCGCCCATCGTCTGAGCCGCCAAGTCCTGCCCCGTCGCCTTGGTCAAAGGCATGTAACGCGCGAAGGCCAGAAAAGTCAGGTTCACCGAGTTCAACATGAGCTCGATACACATAAAAATCACGATCGGATTCCGCCGCACGATCACCCCCACCACCCCGGTTGTGAACATGAACAGGCCGAGCGCCAGGTAGGCAACAAGCGGAACTCCGTTCAATCTTGCCTCCGGCGAGCGAGCACGTAAGTGACAAAATGCAGCGCGACCGAGGCTGGCACCCAAGCGAGCGCATGCCAGTTCTTATCAAGGGCAAAGGTGACAAGGGAAAGATTGACGTAGGCGGCAGCGAAGCCTATCCAGGGACGCGGCGATTTCCAATACAGGCGGTCCGAACTCGAGTCCGAGTTGACGAAAAGATAATAGGTAAAGGAAGTCCCTGCAAAAAAGATGAGAGACAGCGAAAGCCACGTGCCCCAGTTCTTGGCAAGGCTTACCAAGGCTGGGACGAAACTCGATACAGTTATCGTAAGCAGAAACGCCCTACCGGATGCTGAGAGACCATGAGAACGAGCCGAAGTCACTTCTGAACCACCCCCATAGTGAAGAAGTCAGCGACGAGCTGCCTTGGGGCACGGCCGTCCAGCTCAATGTGTCTAGTGTAAGAGGGCGGCTCGAGCAGGGCTCGATCGGCTGCGCCCTTCGCATTCCATACCGCCATACCCAATACCCAATACCCCTGGCTCATATTCTCCTCTTCGCCAGCAGAATCGACCCCACGATTCCGATCAGCAACAGCACGCTCACAATCTCAAACGGATACAAATAGCCGGTAAATAGCGTCCGACCAATCGCCTCCGGAGCTCCGAACGCCGGATCCGACCGCGTCTCCGTCACCTTGTAAAGCGGCACCAAAATCTGCGAGCCGACGATCATGAACAGCACGACGCCCAGCGCGATGCCCGCGAACTTCTTCGGATCGCGCTTCTCTTCCAGCGCCTTCGCCGCCCCGAGGTTCAGAAGCATGATGACGAACAGGAAAAGCACCATGATCGCGCCCGTGTAAACCACGATCTGCGATATGCCCAGAAGCTGCGCGTTCAAAGTGAAATACAGAAACGCCAGCACGAAGAAATTCAAAACCAAACACAGCGCCGACCGAACCGCGTTGTTGAACACCACCACCCCCACCGCCGAAATCGCCGCCACCCCGCCGAGGGCGAGGAACACGCCGAGCTCGGGCGTCGGCTTGATGGGGAGGTGGGAGAGGTCCATTTTCTGCGAAAGTGTTTCAGGGCGTTGGGGCGGTGGGGGCTAGGTCTACAGGGGCTGGTTGGCCAGATACGAGGCGGATCGTCCGAGTCTCCAGAGACGGCGCGCCGCTGAGCTTCTTGATCGTCGCCCACAAGGACCCGAGGATCACGGCGGCGACGACCCACAAGCCTACGCCATACGCGGGCCCGTACATTCGAGAAACCCAAATCCAGGTCGCTACGACGATGAAATTCAGAGTCGCCAGCGGCAATAGCGACTTCCAGCCGAGCGACATGAGCTGGTCGTAGCGCAAGCGCGGAAGCGTCGCTCGCAGCCAGATGAACACGCTCAGCATGAATACGATCTTTCCCACGAACCAAACCGGGGCGAACCAGTAGTTGATCCACTCCATAAACGACCAAAGCCCGCTCAAGATCGGCGCGTTCTCGGCCAGGTAGTGCCAGTTGATCGGCACCATGTTGTAGCCGCCGAGGAACACCACCGCGAGAATGCCGGAGAACACGAACATCGCCGCGTACTCGCCCATGAAGAACACCGCGAATTTCATCGACGAATACTCGGTGTGATAGCCCGCGATCAGCTCGTTTTCCGCTTCGGGAAGGTCGAATGGAGCGCGATTCGTCTCCGCGACCATGCAGATCAGGAACACCACCATCGCCACGAAGCCGTACGGAGTGAAGGCGTTCCAGTTCTGTAAGGCGTCAGCGTTAAAAGGACCAAAGCCTCCGTGGAGTCCCCAGAACGAGCCCTCCTGAACCCGAACCATCTCGGTAAGCCGCAACGACCCGGTCGACAGCACGATGCAGGCCAGCGACATCCCCATCGCAAGCTCATAGGAGATGAGCTGCGCCGATGACCGAAGGCCGCCGAGAAGCGAATACTTATTGTTCGCCGCGTAACCGCCTAGCACCACGCCATACACGCCCAGCGACGAGATCGCCAGGATGTACAGCACGCCGATGCTCGCATTCGAGATCGGCGTCAGCTTCGCGTAGAACCCGTAAGTCGGACCCCAAGGCAAGGTCCCTCCAAGCGCGAAAGCCGGAAACAGGGCGATCGCGGGGGCCAGGAAATAGATCACCTTGTCAGCCGCGGTCGGGGTGATATCCTCCTTAAAGAACAGCTTCACACCATCCGCGATCGGCTGCAGCAGGCCGAACAGCTTAATATATTTGCCGCGTAGGAAGGGCGGGACGAGCTTGCTCGTCTTCGAGAAAGTGATATTCCCCACCCGGTTCGGGCCGATGCGATCCTGCATCCAGCTCAGCAACCGGCGCTCCCACCAGATGATCCCCGGGACCAACATCAAAATCGGAACGACGAAAATCAGAACGCGAGCAAGCGCCGAGAGTGTGTCCTGGACAAGAGGGGGCAGGCTCTGCAACCAACCGATCATCGCGTCGGATAACTTTACCCTTCGGAATCAAAGCGGCGCAGAGCGATGCGCGCGGACCGCTGAATAGGTGTATTGAGTGAACAGACCATTGTGTGAATAAGCGAATGCAGTGATCCCCGATCCCCGATCCCCGATCCCCAATTCACTGGAGCGCGAGGCTCCGTCCGAGCCAACACGCGCAAGGCACGTCCCCAAGAAAGAATTCACACCCAGTTAGTTGACTTTTCCCTTCTCCGACTACATATAAGTTGCGCAGAGCAAAAAGCGCGGAACTCATTCCGCACTTGACCGCCGACTTCACTCGGCAACCCCTCACCCCCTCACCCAGACGACTCCGCGTGCCAAACTCAAACCGATGCCCGACCTCGCGCCCAAGACCGTCGCCTCGACCCTCCTGGAGATGGGCCAGATCATGGAGCCGAACGACGCCAACTTCCTAGGAAAGGTCTTCGGAGGCTCGATCCTCGCAATGCTCGACCTCTGCGCCTACGCTACGGCCTCGAAATTCGCGGGCACCATCTGCGTTACCGCATCTCTCGACCGCGTCGACTTCCATGAGCCGATCAATGTCGGCGAGCTCGTGACCATGGCCGGCCGAGTCGGCTACGCCGGCCGAACCAGCGTCGAGGTCACGATCGAGGTCTACGCCGAGAACCTACTCCAAGGCACGCGACGACACACGAACACGGCAAGGGTTAACATGGTCGCCCTCGGCCCCGACTTAAAGCCGACCGAAGTGCCCAAGCTCGTCTGCGAATCCCGCGAGGAAAAGATCCAGTTTCTGGAAGGAAAACTGCGGCGAGAAATGCGCGCCAACCAAAGGGCCGAACAGGAAGCGTTAGAACAGAAATTCCGACAGTCGCCGGACGAAGACCTGGACTCTCTTCTGAGCGCCAAAACTATCGGGAAACGCTGAAAGTAATCAGAACTCCCCCCCCCTCGGGTAATCGGGACGGGACGGCGGGACGGCCGCGCCGGCCCTGGGCTAGTCCTCCCGCAAGAGCGCACCGACCGCCAAGCATGCCCCGAGGACGGCATAAACGCCGAACATCGAACGGCCCGACAGCCGTTCCTCGAATCCCGGAGTGAGCCGCTTCGGCACGACGTGGTAATCCACCGCATAAGCGATAGCCGCAACCGCCGCGCCCGTCGCCACCGCCTCGATCGGCTCGACCGACTTCTTCCGACTCAGGAAGAGTTCCTGCAGCGCCGCCCAGGATGTCACCGCTGCTGAGTTGATGATCCCGCCCGCGAGCGTGTGCTTCAGGTCCACATCGTCGACCGAAGTCGCCTCCTCGCCCCACAGAATGTGGCTCACCGCGTTGATCGGACCAGCGAGCGACTGGTCCTCGCTCCGCCCCAACAGCGAAGCCGCCAAAGTCGTCCCGATCGTCGCGAGAGCCCCGGTCAACAGAGAGTTGCGCCAAAAAGCCATGTCTGTATGACCGCGAGAACGCCCGCAAGTTCTACCGATCGGCAGCCGCGACGATCTCCACGAACTCGTGAGGATCCAAACTCGCGCCTCCGACCAACCCGCCGTCGATGCTCGGCTGGACGAAAAGCTCCATCGCGTTCGAAGCCTTCACGCTGCCCCCGTAGAGCACGCGGAAATTGACCTCCGCCTCGCCCGACTCGGGCGTCTGCAAGATCGAATTCACGAGCGACCGAACAAGCGCGCAAACCCGCTCCGCCTCCGCCGTGTCGCAAGTCTTTCCCGTGCCGATCGCCCAAACCGGCTCATAAGCGATCACCAGGCCTTCCAGCTCCATCGGCGCGAAGCCCGCGAGTGCCTCCGAGAGCTGAGTACCGATCACCTCGTCGGTCGAGCCCGCCTCTCGCTCCGCCAGCGTCTCGCCGACGCACAAGATCGGCTTAATATCGCATTCCAGCAACGCCTTGATCTTCAGCCGCACCGTCTCGTTCGTCTCGCAGAAGTAGCAAGCAAGCTCCTCCGCAATCTCCAGCTTGCCGAAC
>JBBSFL010000013.1:0-22619 GCA_038238735.1 Fimbriimonadales bacterium
CCCCCCCCCCCCCGGGCGGGACGATACTTCGGGACATGGCGCCGGATAGGAGTTGGAAACCAGGTGGGAGCTAACTCGAGCGAGGCGTTTGCCCCCTTTGTAGCCGCAAGCGAGGAACCTTCGCCGCGCAGCGCCTATTCGCCTCGGGCTCTCAGACGATCCAAGGCGACCGCAAGGACGATGATGCCGCCCTTGACGATGTACTGAACCCATTCGGGGAGGCCGATTTGGGCGAAGCCGTTGCCCATCGTAGTCATGAAGATGGCCCCGATGAGGGCACCCATGACGGAGCCTTGCCCGCCGTTGAGCGACGCGCCGCCAATGACCACCGCCGCGATGACGTCGAGTTCGAGGCCGGCCGCGACGGTGGGGTCGCCTACCTGGAGGCGGGAGAACTGCATTAGCCCGGCGAGGCCAGTAAAGAACCCGCCGAGGATGAATACCCAGAGCTTGACCCTCTGCGCATTGACCCCACTGACCCTCGCCGCAACCTCGTTCGAGCCGACCGCCACGATGTTGCGCCCGAAGACCGTTCGACGCAAAAGAACTCCGACGAGCACGGCCATGAGGAGCATGAACCAGACTCCCATCGGAAAGAGCTTCCACTGCTCATGCTTGCCGACCGCGGTAAGGAGTCCATTGAGCCACGTCTTAGGCGCATCGACCGTGTTGTCGTGCCCGAATCCGCGCGCGATCCCGCGGTACATCTGCATGGTGCCCAGCGTGACGATGAACGGCAGAACCTTGAGCCGCGTCACGAGCAGGCCGTTCACCATGCCCGCCGCCGCCCCCGCCGCGACGCCGAAAAGCAAGGCGACCCAAGGATCGTGATGCTGCAGCGCAAGCGCGATGACGACCGTCGTCAGGGCCACCGTAGAGCCGATGGAGAGGTCGATCGCGCCCACGACGATGATGAGCGTCATACCGAGGGCGGCCATCGAGACGATCGTGGCCTGGACGGCGATCGTCTCGATGTTCGGGAAAGTGAGGAACGTGCCCGGCAGACGCCAGGCGAAATAGCTATAGAGGGCGACGGAGGCCAGGACCAGACCCAGCAGGTTGAACCCGCCAAGGTGCGCCGCCGCCCGGCTCAGCCACGGGCGGACTTGAGCCGGGGCGGCTTCGGTCGAAGCCTCCTCTTCCATCTATTCCTTGGCGGGCTGGACGAGCTTCGCCATGTCCGGCTGGGTGACGTTGTCCTTCGTGATCAGGTACGCGCCCGTGTCGATCCGCTTCTCGGGACTCTTGTTCTTTCCCGTGATGTATTCGACCAGCGTCATGACGCCATCGTGGCCCATCTTTTCGGGGTTCTGCACGACAAGCGCATCGATGCTGCCTTTGTTGAGTCCGTCAACCAGATCGGGTGCCGCATCGAAACCGATGAAATGCACCTTGCCGCCCCAGTTCTTGCCTTCCAGAACCTTCAGCATGCCGGCGGTGGAGGACTCGTTCGGGCAATAAATGCCGTCGAGGTTCGGGGAGCCGTCGGCCTTGACGTAGGCAGCGAGCATGTTCTCCGCAGCTTTGGCCGCGGATTCACGGGTCGGGCCTGCGTATTGATCCATGCTCACGATGGTGATGCCCTTGCCGTTCGCCTGGATCTCGTCGATGAAGCCCTTTTCGCGCTTGTCAGTGCTCGCCGAGCCGACGTTGTAGCGGAGCACCGCGATCCGGCCCTTGCCGCCGAGGCGCTTGATCATCTCCGCGCCCGCCATGTGCCCGCCCTTCTCGTTATCGGTGGCCACGAAGCTGACGTACTTGTCCGTGTTGACGTCCGAGTCGATCACCACAACCGGCGTATCTTGGCCGACCGCCTTGTCTACGGACGGGGCGAGCGCCTTGTCGTCGAGCGGGGCGAGGACAATGCCCTTAACCTTTTTGCTCAGCATGGTGTCGATCATGTTGATCTGACTGTTCTTGTCGCTCTCAACCTGGGGACCTTGGAAGTCGATGGTGACATCGATGCCCTCTTTTTTCAACTCTTCGGCGGCTTCGTTCGCGCCTTGGTGAACGTGCTTCCAAAAGTCGTGGGTCGAGCCCTTGGGGATCACCGCAATATCGATCTTCTGGCCCCCGCCGCCGGTTTTCCCGCCGACTGTGCCTCCGCCGGTATCCGCCGTCCCGCCACTATCCCCGTTGCCGCAGCCAACGACCGCCGCAGCCGCCAAAACATACAAAGCCGACCTGAAAATCCTCATTGCTTCCTCACCCGCGACCGCTCATTCGTTCGCTGCATCAGATTGACACAAGCGCGGGTTAGGCGTAAAGGCTCTAGCCCATCGGATGGCGGTTGTACGCCGAGTAGCGGCCCGTCACGAAGTGCTCGAGCTGCCGCTCGATATCGGACAGCAGGGTGCTCGCGCCGATTCGGAACAGCTCCGGTTCGAGCCAAGCCCGGCCCAGTTCCTCATTCATAAGGATCAGATAGTTCAGCACGTCCTTCGCCCCGCGAATCCCGCCTGCGGGCTTGAAGCCGATCGAGTAGCCCGTCTGCTCGTGGTATTCGCGGATCTGTCGCAGCATCACGAGCGCGAAGGGCAGCGTCGCGTTCGCGGTCTCCTTGCCCGTCGAAGTCTTGATGAAATCCGACCCGGCCATCATCGCCACCGCCGAAGCTTTGCCCACGTTCCGTAGGGTCGCCAATTCGCCGGTCGCCAGAATCGACTTCAGATGAGCCTCGCCGCATGCCTCGCGAAACGCCGCGATCTCGTCGTAGAGCGCCGTCCACTCGCCGTTCAGCACATGCGAGCGGGTTATGACGATGTCGATCTCGTTCGCCCCCGCCTCGACGCTCGCCCGGATCTCTTCGATCCGCTGCTTTAAAGGAGATAACCCATGCGGAAATCCCGCCGCGACCGCGGCGACCGGAATGCCGCTCCCGTCCAGCGCCCTCACCGCCGTCCGGACCAGTGCGTGGTACACGCAGACCGCTCCGACCCGAATCCCGAGCGACTCGACGCCAAGCGCCTCGACCAGGTCTTGCCGCATCGGCCGGCGAGCTTTAGCGCAGAGCCGTTCGACCGTGCCGGGCGTGTCATCGCCACTCAGAGTGGTCAGGTCGATCAGCGTGATCGCCTTCAGCAGCCACGCTGCCTGATGCGCCTTCTTGACCGTCCGCCGGCCCGGCAGGCTCGCCGTGCGCCGCTCCACCGCGCTGCGATTCACCTGCACCGATTCGACCCAATCGAGGTTGAGCGGGATGCCTGGATTGCGGGTTGGCGTCGCGAGCAGATTCTGAAGGTCCGAGGCGGACATGGCTCTATTGTGCCGCAGAAGTTCAGCCGATCAGACCGTCGATCAGATGGGCGATCTCCTGCACGTCGTATTTCGTAGACGCCCGCACGCGAAGAATCGGTACGTCGGCGGACTCCAGTGCCTGATCCACAAACACGTCCCGCGCGATGCGCGCGGGACGCTCGTGGCTCCGGTCGTCGAGCTCGATCGCGAGCAGAATCTCCGCCGATTCGGTGTCGATCAGCACGAAGTCGATGTGTTTATGGGCGATCGAGGCGAAGCTGGACCGACGGTTGTCGCGGTAGCAGTCGATCAGGTCGGCAAGCCGCACCTGCGGACAAATGTGAACGCCCTCCGGGACCGCCCGAATCAGAGACTGGAAAAACCTCTGTTCGGCTGCGGTCAAGAGACTCCCGCGCGACGCATATCGCGGGCGGCGACGTGATATCAGGTACCAACCGATGCCCGCCACCACAGCGCAAGCGCCCGCCACTGCAATCACGGCGTTCAGATCGCGGTCAAACATCGATGCTCAGGTTACCGATCGAGCCCGGAGCAGCAGTCCAAGACAAGCAAGTAAGCTCGGCGGACACAAGTGCAGGACTGGCTCCCCAAATCGATCCTCGCGTGGCGAGGATACAACCGGGCGACCTTCTTTGCCGACCTCATCGCCGGCGTTACCGTAGGTCTCGTCGCCTGCCGCCGGTTATCATTCTGCGTCTGCGCAACATGACGGCAATCGATGGCACGGGGGTGCAAGCCCTAGAAGAGGTGATCGGGAGAGCACAAGAATCCGGACGCGAGGTGGTCCTCTGCGGCATGCGCGAGCAGCCTGAGCGCATCTTAGCGAAGGCGGGCATCGAGAAGCTGGTCGGAGCGGGCAACGTCTGTGTGAACGTGTCGTCGGCGATGTCACGAGCGCGGGTCATCCTGGCAACTAAGAAAATCTAGATTCTGTAGAGCCTCGTATAACGGATGTACAGAAGCTTTCGGTCGTCGGGAGTGGCGAGGCACTCGTCCTCGACAACTAGCGAGAAAGGATCGAACAGGAAATCCAGTCTAAACACCCGCCCTTGCTCTTCTGCCGCCGCCCGCATCGAGGTCAAGGAATGCCCGTCCAGCAACATTGGCACCAAGTTTAATATGCCTTTCGCCAAGCGCCAAGTCCCATCAACGGATTTCTTATGGCAAAAGCTTCCGTCACCCCGCAGGGTCAGCGGGATCATCTCCTCGGACTTCAGAAAGCGCTTACGCTCCGCAGCAGTTAACTCCTCTTCCCGGTTCCGGCGCACCGCCCATCGGCCCTCCCACTCCCCGACGAAATCCAAACTCATTGCCTCAGCGCGGCGATCTTATCGGCGTACCGCTCCTTCACAACCTTACGCTTCACCTTGAGGGTCGGAGTTAGTTCCCCGTTGTCGATCGTGAACGGTTTTTCGAGGACGGCGAACTTCTTGACGAACTCGAAATTGGCGAGCGTTTTATTCACCACATCGACTTCGCTCTTCAGCAGAGCCCGCACATCTGCATTGTCGCCCAAGCTCCCCTCGACCGCCGCGGGCTTACCTTCCGCTTTTAGCTTCGCGTTCACTGCATCCAATCGGGGCACCAAGAGAGCCACGCAGTACTCCATCCCGTCGCCCAAGACCACCGCTTCCGCAATCAAGGGCGAGGCCTTTAGCTTGTTCTCAATCGGCTGGGGTGCGATGTTCTTTCCGTTGCCGAGCACCAGCAGGTCCTTCTTGCGATCTGTGATCTTGAGACTCTTGCCCTCGAATTCCCCGATGTCGCCCGTGTGGAAATAGCCGTCTCTGTCGATCGCCTGAGCGGTCTCTTCGGGGAGATTGTAGTAGCCCAACATCAGACCCCCACCCCTCACGAGGATTTCGCCGTCCTCCGCGATCTTCACGTCCATGTCCATCGGGTAGCCGACGGTCCAATAGCGATTGTCCTCAATGGGATTGATGCACGTACCACCCGTCGTCTCCGTCAGCCCGTATCCCTGCAGGACCACAAATCCCATCGACAAATAGAACTCTGCCACGTGTTGGGGCAACCCGGCCCCACCCGAGACGAAGAATCGCAATTCGCCGCCGACTCTCGCACGCACCTTTTTCCCCACCAGAGAGTCCAAAATCCCCGCGAGCGGCGCAAATTTGCCCCGCGCCCGCCTGGTGCCCTGGGACATGGCCAGGTCGAACAGCTTCCGCTGGAGTCCGGGCAACTTCTGCGAGCCTTCGATCGCCGTGTCGCGGAACTGCTCCAAAAACCGGGGAACGCAAAGCAAGATCGTCGGCTTCGCTATGAGCATGTCCCCCGCAAGGGATTTCAGACTCTTCGCAAACGCAATGTTCGCCCCGATCACGATAGGCAGCCACTGCCCGACGATTCTCTCGTAGACATGGGACATCGGCAGGAAGGATAGGAACCGGTCATTCTCGTCCAGGTGGATCAGGTCACTCGCCGCGTGAACGACGTGGAGTCCCGCGCGGTGCGGAATCATCGCGCCCTTCGGTAAGCCTGTCGTGCCGCTTGTGTAGATGATCGTCGCGACGTTCTCGGGGCCGGTCTTGTCGATCTCGGCGTTCCACTCTTCCTTCGAGATCGAGCCAGTTTTGGCCATCTCGTCCAGGCTCCCTCCGCCGCGAAGCTGAAGCACCTGCAGATCGGGCAGCGAGACCAACTTCGCCGCCTGAGCCGCGTCGCCAGCAAGCGCCACCTTAGCCCCGCAGTCCCTGACAATGTATTGTGCCTGATCCGGCGGCAACGTGGGGTAGATCGGCACGACTTCGATGCCCAGGCTCAGGGCTCCCCAATCCGCGAATGCCCATTCCGGGCAATTTTCACTAAGAATCGCCAACCGATCCCCGCGCACCAGACCCAATTCGCGCAAGGCGCCCGAGAACTGTCGCGTCTTCTCCAGCAGTTGGGTGTAAGTGAGGGAAGCAAACCCATCCCCCTTCCGCCCGCCCTCCGCATGGAAGCTTATGGCAGACCGATCGGGAAAACGCGCGGCAGACTGCCGGAGGGCATCGCCAAGGGAAGTCGGACGTTGGTCCATGAACCCCTGATTGTAAACCAATAGGCAGCAATCCAACTAGCCCAAACACGAGCGCTGACCAGCGCCAATCTGTAAGTGCGGTTCTGCGATCAGATGAGTCCCGGACTAAGAGCCAGGCGGAGCAATCTGAACTTTCAACGCATCCCAAACCGCCGCCGCGATCGCCTGCATTCGCTTACGCCCGTTATTGCGTATTTCCAACGCCCGTGCATCCGGGCTACCCTGCATGTCCCCGCGGTTGGTCGTCCCAAAGAAACCTGCTCCGGCCATGCCGGTCAAGACCTGCCGCCCCGGAACTATCAGGGTGGTGGTCTTTGGATCGTACGTCCACATCCGAACTTCGACGGCGGTCTTGCTCGCCGCACGATTCGGACTTAAGAGAATCTCTTCCGATGACCGATTTTTTTGCTTCCACTTGTCGAGCCGGATCAAGACAAACCGATCCGCCGACGAACCATGACTGAAAGCCTGCCAAGCCGCGCTATCTCCCTCATGCCCTCGAATTCCCTTAGGATCGACAATGTCGATCTCGATCTCAATCTTGCCGAGACTTGAGGCAAGCCGCTCCCGAATAGCCCCCGTTAGCCCATCCACGGCCTCCGCCGCACTCATCTCCGCAAATCGTGGCTTGCTCGAAAAGTCGATGGCTAGGGACCAGTGCGCGACCATCGGTCGCGCGGCGAGTAGAAGAGCGGCGAACAGCATGTTTGTTCAGACGGCTGTGCGAGCAACAAACTCCCCCGCCGCCACGACAAACTTGTAAACGAGGTAGGGCGCGAAGCATCTGCAGCCGCAGCTACAACCTGCGCATCCAATTTTGGTCCAAGAGCGGACCTTGAAGTTCCGGCTACAAGCGCTTAGCGCTCAATCTGTTTTTGGTTTCCACAACGGAAACTACAAATTCAAACTCAATAATGCCAGTCGACGTTCAGGGCCTGCTTCGCATGCTTCTCGATGAACTCGCGTCGGGGCTCGACTTTCTCGCCCATAAGCCGCGAGAACATCATTTCAATCTCGGCCTCGAATTCCTTGTCGAGCCGAACTTGCACGAGGCGGCGCTTCGCGGGCGCCATCGTTGTTTCTTCGAGGTCCTCCGCATTCATTTCGCCGAGACCCTTAAACCGCGTCACTTGAGGCTCCTTCTTGCGGCCGCCCTTGAGCGACTTAATAATCTCGTCGCGCTCTTTCTCCGTCATCGCATACTGCCGGTCGTTCACACCCGACTTCACGACGAAGAGCGGCGGCTGGGCTAAATAGACGTGTCCTTCCTGAATTAGCGGCTTCATGTAGCGGTAGAAGAACGTGAGTAGCAGCGTCCGGATGTGCTCCCCGTCGACATCCGCGTCGGTCATGATGATGACTTTGTTGTAGCGGAGCTTGGTTAGATCGAACTCGATCTCGCGCTCCTTCTTATCCTTCTTGCCCGCGTTGCTGCTCGCGTGGAGCTTGCTCGCGCCATTTCCATTGCCGTTGGCAGCGGACAGATCGAGCTCGGCCTGAGCGTCCTCATCGTCGTCCTTCTTCTCGCCACGGCCCATCGTTAGGTCGATCCCGACGCCGAGCGCCGCAATCATCGCTTTGATTTCTTCGTTGTCGAGCGCCTTGTCGATGCGCGCGCGCTCGACGTTCAAAATCTTGCCGCGCAAAGGAAGAACTGCCTGCGTCATGCGGTCTCGGGCTCCCTTGGCGGATCCTCCGGCGGAGTCGCCTTCGACGAGGAAGATTTCGCACTTGGAAGAATCCTTGCTCACGCAATCGCTAAGCTTGCCGGGGAGGCCGAAGCTGTCCATCGCGGAGCCACGCCGGATGCTCTCCGCGGCCTTCCGAGCCGCTTCCCGAGCGCGTTGGGCGATAACGCCCTTCTCCACGATCCGCCGTGCGATGTTCGGATTCTCCTCAAAGAACGTCATCAGACCGTCGCCCACTAGCGAGTTCGTAATGCCCTGAACCTCGGGCGTGACGAGCTTGACCTTGTCCTGCGAGTTATACGAAGGATTCTCCAGCCGAAGCGAGATGACCGCGGTGAGGCCGTCAGAGACGTCGTCGGCAGCCAGGTTCGCGTCCTTCTCCTTGAGAAAGTTCATCTTGCGGGCGTAGGCGTTGATGGTACGCGTGACCGCCGCGTTGAAGCCGGAAACGTGCGTGCCGCCGTCCGGGTTGTGGATGTTGTTGCTAAAAGCGAGGATCGTGGAGTTGTAGCCGTCGTGGTACTGCAATGCGATCTCGGCTTCGGTGTTCTCCTTGATCCGCTTGAAGTAAATGACGCCGTGCAGCGTCTCCTTCCCCTCGTTCAAGTCCTCGACAAGCTGCGGAATTCCACGCTGATAGAAAAATGTTTCATTCTGCTCGGGATCGAGCTCGTCGATGAAGTCGAACTTGACCTTGGGATTTAGGTAGGCCAACTCGCGCATTCGGGTCTTGAAGATGTGCGGGTCGTATTCCAGTTCGTTCAGGACGGTTGGGTCGGCGAGCCAATGCTGTGTGGTGCCCGTCGTGCCGTCCGTGACCTTGCCGATCTCCGCGACGTCGCCGACGGGGATGCCCTTTTCGTAGCGCTGCTTGTAGATATTGCCGTTGCGCTTGACGGTCGTCTCCATCCAAGCAGAAAGGGCGTTTGTACATGACACGCCGACGCCGTGCAGTCCGCCTGCCGTCTTGTATCCGCTCGTGCCTTCGCCGCCGAACTTTCCGCCCGCGTGCAGGACCGTCATGACGACCTGCAACGCCGAGACGCCCATCTTCGTGTGCTTGTCGACGGGGATACCGCGTCCATTGTCCTGCACGCTGACCGAGTTGTCGGCATGGATTGTTACCGTGATCGAATCGCAATATCCCGCAAGCGCTTCGTCGACCGAGTTGTCGAGCACTTCTTTGAAGAGCTGGTGCAAGCCGCGGCGCCCATTGTCGCCCACATACATGCCCGGCCGCTTGCGCACTGCTTCCAATCCTTCGAGGACCTGGATTTGATCGGCGTTGTAGTCACCGGTGACCTTGGAAGTCAGTTCTTCGATCGCCTTCAGCTGATCGTCGGAGTTCGGTATTTCGTTTTCGGACATAGGCTTGTGGGAAGCGTTCCGGCACGTGTTTCCGGAGGAATTTGAACCTGGAGTATACCCTTCTTACAGACGTATGACGGGCAGGTTTGGCTTCAGTGGCGGACGCCCTGGAGAACGCAACCTGATCTAGAGCTGCCGAACTCGACCCCCTTCCCAACACTACTTGGGCACCCAATGCAATCGACCTGTTCGGCCCTTGGGAAGTGTTAGGGAGCTACGAATAGCGAATTGAGGTGTTGTATGTTGAGTAGAGTTCAGAGCTTGCCGCGATAGGTCCTGTTTAGGCGATCGAGGTCCGACCCGGCCTTATTTACTAACGAAATTAGGGGCTTCGGAGCCCGGCGGCCTGTGCGGCGAAGGCAGTCGGCCACAGCACCGCTGACGAAGGGGCGGGCGGCAGACCCGACCTATTCACCGGTGACAAGGCCGGAACAAAGGCTCGCGGCATCGCAGCCTTTTTTCGTTTTTAGACTTTGCGTTCGAGATCCTTAACGGCGGGGCCGTGCAGAACTCGGCCATCGATGTCGAACCGGGATCCGTGGCATGGACAGTCCCACGTTTCCTCCGCCGAATTCCATCCAATATCGCAGCCTATGTGGGTGCAGATCGGCGAGATAGAGTGCAGAACGCCCGCTGAGTCTCGGAAGGCGGCCACCTTTTCGCCATCGACCTTGAGAATCGCCGCCTGTCCAGGTTCAAGACTGCCGATTTCCTTCTTCTCGACGTCGGAGAATTTGTCGCCGATCAAGTGCTTCACGGCATTGACGTTTTCCGACACGACGCTCTTCAGCGACTCCATGCCCTTGAAGCGATTAGGATCGAAGACCTCGCTCCATTCGTTCGCCTTGCCGGTGATCAGGTCGGCCACAATGCGTCCTGCGAAGCCAGCCGTCGACATCCCCCAAGCGTTGAAACCCGTGATGACGAAGCATCCTTCCGAGCCCGAAGTGATTCGTCCGATGTACGGCATCGCATCCGGCGTTTCGTTGTCTTGCGCCGACCATCGATAGGGGATCGATTCGACATCGAATATCGACCGGGTGTAATTCTCCAGGTTCGCGTACCGCTGTTTCGTGTTCGGCTCTTGTCCGGCTTTGTGCGCTTCTCCGGATACGATCAACAGGTCGCCGTCGGGAGATGCTTGGGTCCGAAAGGATTTCGAAGATTCGCCGGCTCCTATCGACATTTCGGCCGGAAGAGGACCGTTGATCTTCGCGGCCACCGCATAATCGCGGTACGGAGCCAGGCGCGCGATGAAGAATGCGGGATCGTAAATGGGATAGTGGCTCGCAACGACGACGAATTTGGCGTGAACGGTGCCCTTGTCCGTAATCACCTGGGACGAGGTCCTGTCCTCGTTGACCTCCAGAGCCCGCGTGTTCTCAAATATCCGCCCTCGCGACGCGACGAGCTTGCTGGCCAGGGCCAGGACGAACTTGCGCGCATGAAATTGGATTTGATCGGCAAATCGTAAGGCCCCTAGAGTTGGAAACGGCAAGCCCGCCGTTTCGGCCCAGGTCACGGGCAACCCAACGTTTTTCGCCGATTCGAACTCCTTTTGAACCTGCTCTAACTCCTCGGAGTTCTCCGCAAAGACCAACATGTCCTTGCGTTCGAGATCGCAATCGATCGCAAGCGATTCGGCCGTGGACGCGATCCACTCCAACCCCCATTGATTCGCGTCCGCATACGCCTGCGCGCTTCGGGGGGATTGATCATTGAAGAGCTGGTTGTAGATGAGCCGATGGCCGGAAGTGACCTTCGCGGTGGTGTAGCCGGTAACGCCGCCGCATGTTTGATGCGACTCAACGAGAGCGACGGAGAATCCGGCCTGATCCAGCTGGTAGGCCGCGATAACTCCAGCAATGCCTCCTCCGATCACGCAAACGTCACACGTCGTGTCGCCGGAGAGAACCGGAAAGCTGGATTCCGGAGCGGTGGCCATCCACAACGAGATGTTCTTGGGCATAGTGGTAGGAGCATCGCCCCGCCACCCGTGTTCCGCCGCCAATCATGCGGTCCTATGGGGGCCGACGTCATTGGTTGACTTTGTTCAGAAACTGATCGCGGACTTCGAACATCGGAATCGCGAGGCCCATGCCTTGGATGGGTTCTCCCTTTTGGTCCTGATTGATGACCGCGCTATTGATCCCGACGACCTTGCCGGACTCTTCGTTAATGAGCGGCCCGCCGCTGTTGCCATGGTTGATGCTGACATCGGTTTGGAGCCATTTGCCGACCGCGCCAGGATCCGTGTTCTTGCGATCGAAATATCGGCTGACGAGGCCGTGGGCCACGGCGCTGTTATCGAGGGAACCCACGATGCTTCCTTTGGGAAAGCCGATCGCCATCACAGGCGTTCCCTTAGGTTGCTCATTGTAATCGATGTCCAGGGCGTCGTAAGGGCCGCCTTCGACTTGGATGAGCGCAGCGTCGAATTTCTTGTCCTTGGCCAACACTTTGGCCTGCTTCGTTTGACCGTCGTGGAATTCCACGGTTACCGTCGCATCGTCAGCGACGACGTGGGCGTTGGTGAGCGCCTTCCCGTCGCTGGAAATGAAGAACGCGCTTCCGGTCGAGCCGTCGGCCGTCTTGACGCTGATCATCGACTTGTCGCACTTGGCAACTAGTGAGGAGATGTTGCCGGGTCCGCCGCCTCCGCGTGCCATCACAAAGATGAGGGTAACAACGAGCAGGAGGCCGGCAACGCCCGTGCCGAGAAGCTTGCCGTACTGGGCTACAAACGCGCTCGATGCGCCCGCAGCCTGGACGCGAGCCTGCGTCTGGCCGAAGGTGATTATCATTCCTTCTGTCAGGCGAACCGCCTTGCCAGACTCCACTTCGCGTAGCGAGCCGTCAGGCATTGCAACGGTCCACTTGGTCCGGGAGCAATTCATGAGGCCGAGGACGTTCCTGTCGGTCGGGCTCTGGCGCACCACGGCGACGGCCTCATCGCCCGTGCTCGGGTACAGCTCCGGAATGTCCTTACCCAGTAGCTTCTTCTCTCTAAACAGCGGATATTTCTTTCCGGTCGAGAGCTGAAGAGAAAACGACGACGCCGTCGAGGGTGCGGGAGCTTGAGATGGCCCCGCTGGATGGGGGCTGACCGGACCCGGGCCTTGGTACTGAGTGGGGGGTTGCATTATTTTATCGCTAGGGCCTCTGCGGCGGTACCGGCCAGGAAAGTCTTGCGGACTTCGTCGATCGGAATCCCGAAGTTAAGACCGGTAACCGCCTGGGTGCTGTTTTGGTTCGGAAGCTCTCGCCGAATGAGCCGCGAGATCGCGACGACGTGGCCGTCACTGGTTATCATAGAACCGCCGCTGTTGCCGTGGTTGATTTCCGCGTCGGTCTGGACGAGTTGGGAGCCCTTCGGTTGAGTGGGGCTGTCGGGAAAGGCGGTGCGGCCATCTCTCAAGCCGGAGAAGACGCCACGCGAAACCGACGAGTCGGTGTAGGAGACTGCGTCGCCGAGTGGGTATCCGATGGTCCAAAGATCTTGGCCGGGCTTCAACTCATAAGCGCTACCCATTTCGAGGAACGGATTCCCTTGGATGGGGACTTGAAGAAGCGAAACGTCGAGATTAGCATCGGTTTTTAATATCTTTGCTTCGGCGACCTTTCCGTCGGCCATCTGAATCTTGACAGTCGGCTGATCACCGGTGACGTGGTGGTTCGTGAGCGCGTGGCCTTGGTCGTCGATAAAGAACCCACTGCCTTCGCCATTGTCCTTCGCGTTAAGGATGAAGAAGACGGCCTTTTTCGCGGTGGCGACGGCGTCCGTTACGTCCGGCTTTGGAGAGTTGCCGCGCATGACGATAAAGGCGATCGCGCCAATGAGGACCAGCCCCGCGGCCCCGATTCCGAGGGTTTTGCCGCTCTTGGCGAGGAATGCTCCTCCGCTCGACATCGGCTTGACTTGAGCCTGGCTTTGGTTGCCGAAGACGACGATCATGCCCGGGATGAGCTTGATGCTCTTTCCGGGATCGACAGAGCGTTGCGATCCATCCGGCATCGAGGCGCTCCATGCGGTGCGAGAGCAGTTGGTGAGACCGATCACGCTCGGATCGGCGGGGTTCTCTCGGACGACCGCGACGGCAGGATCGCCAGTGCTCGGGAAGAGATCCGGGATGTCCTTCCTCAGAAAAGTGCGCTCTTTCAGGAGCGCGACCTTCTTTCCGGTATTGAATACGAGGGCCAAAGGGCCCGTGTAATTCGGGGTCGGACCGGGGCCAGGCGAAGGGGGCGCGTGTAGGGGTGTACTCTGGGGAGGAGTCTGCATCCGGGGCAACCTCGATTGATCTCAGTGCATTCTACAGGATCGCGAGTATAGTGCCTCGAAGGAACCGATGTCTTTTGCCCCCAGAGTGACAAAAATCGGAGTAGGCGCTCTATTCGGGGGGCTGGGTGCGGCGCTAGCCGCGCTTGTTTTCATGCTTCTGCCGGCATCCCTGACGAAGGGCGAGCCTCCTCGTCCTCGGGTCGCCGTGTTCGTGGACACTTGCGCGTCGGAAGTTCCTCAGGGTAGCGGCTTGGCGGGAGCTCTACAGGTTCCTTTGTCGGCGGAACTCAGGCCTGCGCCCCGTGCGGCCAAAGCTTTTCTGGATGCGGCTGGCCTCGATGCTGCCAATTTGCGCATCTATAGCTTCGACGCCGCCGCGAGGCGAACCTCTGCCGACCGGCTCTTGACCGAACCGGCGATCCCGCGCACGGATGGAGCGCTCGGAGCGGCATTGGCCTTGGCCCAGACCGACTTGGGCAAAAGGTTCGGGCCGAAGCTGGCGATCGTTTGGCTAGATCGTCCCAGCGTCGGTCCCGCTGACGTCGTCCAGGCGCAGAAGCTTAAGGAGTCCGGTTGGGAAGTGCGAGTCTACGGCACAGTCAACTGCGATCCTGAAGCGATGCGCTCGATCTCCAGCGATATCCACTACGCGTACCGCGAACCCAAAGCCGGCCTCGGGAAGGCGACAAAGGCGGCGGGACTCGATCTTCCTAAACGGTTGAATGCCTTGACGGAGGCCTTCACCGAGCGGCCGCCGCTTTCCACGGTTGGCCGGATGCTGATCGTCGGCCTGATCGGCGTCTTTACGCTGCTTGCCTTGGGCTTGATGCAGGGAGTGTATACGGGCAAAGTCTCGGGAGTTACTTTCGCGAAGAGCTTTGCCGTCGCCGTTCCGTTTGCTTTCGTCTCCGCATTATGTGCCGAGTTCGTGGGTTCGGATGCGTTGTGGGCGGCGGTGCTGGGGCTTGGGGCGGCTACTGTGTTGGGCACGCTTTCGGTGAACGCGAGGTGGATCGTTATCCTGATCGGCTCGGGCGAGTGCGGGATGTTGCTGGGTTGGTGCAGACTTCCTTTGGACTTGTGGTGGGGAGCGACGTTGATGGGAGTCGGGCTGGGTTTCGCGGCGGTTTTCAGCGAGGAGGTTTCACGCCGGAGATTCTTAGAGGTCCGCCAGGGCAAGGCGCGGCGGCTGCTTAATCTCGGGAGTCGGGAAATCTCCTTCGGGTCGTCTCCGGACAGCTCTTTCGTGTTGGCCGATGGCAACGGAAGGGTAGCGGCGGTGCGGGTTGGCCCCGAGGGACCCTATCGAATCGACACCCTGACCGGAAGGTCGAGAAACCTTCATCCGGGTGAGCCGTTGCGCGTTGGGCGGGTTCTGATTGAGGCGCATGGCCGCTGGGGCGGCGGGCGGCGGGCCGTTTCGAACTCGGACGGGCCGCTCGTCTTGCGGATTGGGTCGAACACGCACGAGCTTGCGAAGGGCAAGCAGTTCTCGGCCCTGCAGGTGCCTGTGGCGAAGGGTTCTGCGGCGGGTACGGTGGCGGAGGTCACGGACAACCCTTCGCAACCTGGGGTCTTGGGGCTGACAAACCGGTCGGGTGCGTACTGGTATGCGACCCTGCCGACGGGCGCTCAGACTCCCGTTCCCCCGGGCCGAACGGTCCGATTGGCACCGGGGACGCGTATCTCTTTCGGGGCGGGAGACGGCTCGATTGAGCCGGTCGCCCAATAGTTTCAGTTTTGGCAGTTGTTACCAGGTTCTAGTTGCGGCAAGAACGTGGGACAATGTTTGTCGCCATGCCGCGACGACCATTCCTTGCTCTTCTTGCCATCGTCGCGATCGGGTGTAACAACACTCCGCCGTCCAACTCGGTGCACGGGATCATTGGCGACTCGGTTTCCGCACTAAAGGCTGGTACTCAGGAGAGTGGCCCGGAGGCCGGCGATCTTACCGCCGAGCCGGACAAGCTTTTTGAGATCGGCATCGAGGAGGATCTCGTCGGCGAAAACCACCGCCAGATCTTCGATCGCACGTATCAGGCCCTGAGCCCGGAGGACAAGCAGACTCTGGACGGCCTCGTGCAGAAGGCGGCTTCCAACACGGAGCGGATCTTCATTCTGAAGACCTTCGCGGCGGGCGAGTCGATGGTGAACGTGGTGGCATACGCAAGCAACATCCGCGGCAAAAGCGACTCTGAGATCTTGGCAGGCTCGACGATGCGCAGTGAGGACACGCTGATCCAGCAGTATCAGCAGACCTGCGGCTTGGCGATGGTGCAGGTGGCTTCGTCGGAATACGATCCCCGCTACGCGTGGGAAATGCACAAGGTGCAGGATGTTCACGCGATCGACCCCAGCGGTCCAGTCGCCCAGCAGCAGGTCCAATGGCTGCACGAATATGGAGGCGTCGAGTCGCCGCGCGGCCAAGAAGGCGGAAAGGAGATTGGAATTCTGGGTCCGCTGAACGACAAGATGGGCGTATTCGTGCACTGTAGCTATGTGTGCGACCCGACTCCCGATGTGGAAGTTGCGCTTCAATCCATCGGCGCGCAAGTGAAGGCGGGCTTTCCGGCTCCGATTCGCGTCGCCTTCGCGGGCGATGTCGGGCACTTATGCTGATCGAGGGAGTCCGCGACGGCGGCCAATACCGCGTCTACGATCCCTATTACGGCAAAGTGCGGTGGATGACGGCGGAGAGTTTCAAGAGCGGCGACCTGGTTCCCGACAATGGGAACAAGGCGTATTTGACCCATTGGTACCGCAGCTCGCCGAAGTAGAAACTAGCATTTTGTGCACCGCTTGTCGGCATCACGATCGGGTGCGACCGGATCGGTTGGATAATTCCGTCCATCAAGCGAGGTGCGTCGTGATTTGTTTTAGATCTCTTCTACTGGGCTCCGCCGTGGCGTTGGTCTCCGTGTCGCTGGTGACCCAGCAGACGTCGAATTCGCAGTCCACGAGCCAGTCGGGAAATTCATCCGCGAAAGCTTCTTCGTCTTCGAGCGCTTCCTCCAATGCGTCGAAGTCTGCGGGTGCGGGGCAGCAAGGCTCGGGCAGCGGATCGGGTCTCAATTGGTCGGCGACGCCGACCCATGTTTACACCCTCTCGCCTATCAAGCCCGTCGGACCGACTTTGGAGCAGTCACATCGGAATTATCTCATGAGGTTGAACTTGGCGGCAAAGGTGCTTTATGCAGGTCGTTGGCGTGGCGTTCCCGGCGAGCTAATCGTTCTGTCCGTAAAGAGTGATGACGAGGCAAGCCAGATCGTCGAGGCCGACCCCGTGGTTGCGAGCCAGGTTTGCACAGCCGACTTGAAGAGTTGGCAGCCATATTTGGTGCCGTCGAGGATTCCTTCAGTCGCTGCCGGGCGGCTAGGAGATCGTGGCGACCGCGAGCTGCGATCTCCTCTCGGAGACACGCTCGCGGAGTAAGGCGTGCTCCTCTAGGTCCAACCTGGGGTCCCTTTCTACGAGTTCGATGGCGGCTTGGCGGGCGACCTCCAGCATCTTGCCGTCCTGGACCAGGTCGGCGATCTTGAAGTCGAGATTGCCGCTCTGCTTAGTGCCGGCGAGTTCCCCTGGCCCTCGCAGGCGTAGGTCTTCTTCTGCGATGACGAAGCCGTCGGTCGTGGAGACCATGATGTCCATGCGCGCGCGCGAGTCGTCGCTTTTCGCATCGCTTACGAGGATGCAATAGCTCTGGGCCACGCCGCGTCCGACGCGCCCCCTGAGCTGGTGAAGCTGCGATAGGCCGAACCTTCCCGCGTCCTCGACGACCATCGTGTTCGCGTTCGCGACGTCGACCCCCACCTCGATGACGGTGGTGCTCACAAGGATATCGAGCTCGTGGGCTCGAAACTGCTCCATCGTGATCTCCTTGTCCTTCGGCTTCATTTGCCCATGCAGGAGGCCGACCCGGAGGTCGCGGTAGACATTCGTGCTCAGCCGGAGATGGAGCTCTTCGGCAGCTTGGGCGAGCATCTTTTCGCTCTCGCTGACCATCGGGCACACGAAATAAGCCTGCCGACCCTGTTCGATGAGTGTCCGCACCGCGTCGTAGACCGATAGACGCTCGAAGGGCTGCTTCCAGTGAGTCTTGATGGGCTTGCGACCTGGCGGGAGTTCGTCGATGACGCTCAGCTCGAGGTCGCCGTAAAGGGTCATCGTGAGGGTGCGAGGAATCGGGGTCGCCGTCATCACGAGGACGTCCGGATTGCCCATGCCCTTTTCCCTTAGGGCGGCTCGTTGGAGGACTCCGAAGCGATGCTGCTCGTCGATAACAACGAACCCGAGGCGGTTGAACCTGACGCCTTCCTGGATGAGAGCGTGGGTTCCGATGGCGATCTTGGCTTCGCCGCTCTCCGTCTTGTCGAGGGCCTTCTTTCGTTCTCGAATGCCCTGCTTGCCGACAAGTAAGACCACCTCGATACCGAGCGGCTCGAAGAGTTTCGTGAGGTTCGCGTGATGTTGTTCGGCGAGGATTTCGGTTGGAGCCATGAGGGCAGCCTGATAGCCGCTTCGCACGGCGGCGAGCATGGCGGCGGCGGCCACGGCGGTCTTGCCGCTGCCGACATCGCCCTGGACCAGCCGGTTCATCGGGTGCGGGCGGGCCATGTCGGAGAAGATCTCCGCGATGACCCTTTGTTGGGCTCCAGTGAGGGTGAAAGGAAGCATTCGATGGATCTGATCCCAAAGCGGCTCGCCCTCTCGAAGCTTCTCGTGTTCGCTTTCGAAAAGGTGGGAGTCGTGCTTGGGTTTGTAAACAACCGCTTTCTTTGCTGCGTTGGGGCCCTGGGACGTTGCCGCCTTCAGAGATTCAACGTCCTGGCGGTATGTGGGTCCGGAGGCACCGTTCAGGGCGCCAGGGTTCGATAAGGCCGAAACGCCAAAATGTCCCAAGGTCAACTCCGCAATGGGGAAAGCAATCCCCAGTTCCTGAGCGGTCTCCGCTCTCCGGAGCGCAAGCGCGAGTTGGAGGTAGAAGAACTCTTCGAAGACCAGCCGCTTGCGCGCGTCGATCCGCTGCTCGTCGCTCGTAGGGTCGTGAATCTGTTTAAGGGCATCCTGAATCCCCATAAGCCCGTGTTTGCGGCGAAGCGAAGCAGTCAGCGGCTCGGGTGCGAGGCGGACGTAGCCCTCCACGGCGGCTCGCGCCGCTTTTCGGACGGTCTTTTGGGTAACGCCCTCGGTAAGCGGATAGACCGGCACGATCCGAGCGAAATCTTCGGGATCGTCGTCTTCGGCGAGAATTTCGAACTCCGGCCCGCTCATCTCGTAGGCCCAGTGGCCTTCCTTCACCATGCCGTAGGCGATGATCTCCCCTTTGTATTTCTCAAGTTGACGCCGGACCCACGGCTGGTTGAACCAAACGAGCGTGACGGTGCCGCTCTTGTCAGAGACGGCTGCGCGGAGGATCACCATTCCGCCGCGGGTGGGCCGGGTCTCGATCTCGTCGATCGTGCCCTTGATGGTCGCGAACTGTCCCGGCTTTAGGCTCGAAATCGGCGGGATGTGGCGCCGGTCTTCGTAACGGCGGGGCAAATGGTAGAGCACGTCGCCGACCGTTTTGAGACCGAGCTTGGCCAGACCGGGCGCCATGCGAGGGCCGACGCCCTTGAGAAACTGAGCCTCTGTTTCCAGCGATCGCTCCGCCATTGCCTTTATGGTAGACGGGCGGCGGGGGGATTGTGAAGCGTTGTGAAAGCGCGAAGGCGAATAGGTGAGTAAGTTAGTAGCGAGAGGGGGGTACGCGAGGGGGTGGATCGTGGATATAGGAGGTCGATGCTGGATAGAATCGCCTGCGGATTGAGCAGCGTCGGAGAGATTTTGTAGATGAGTGACTTTGCGGAAGGGTGTGGGTCGGGTTGCGGCGACTCGATTATCGAAGGCTGTTTGGGGGAGTTTTGGCGCGGGTTCCTCGCTATGATTCGGTCCCCGTTTGGCTGGGCTTTCCTGGCATTGGTCGCGATTGGGGCCGGAATCTATGCCGCTCTGCATGGACGGCACCATTAGGTGTGGAAGGGGGGAATAAGCGAAGACGTGAATACGTGAATACAGGCCGGACGTCGGGGCTCGCCCAATTTTCAAGAGACATCAACCTTCCGAATGCCAAAGGTCGACCGCATCACGTATTCACGAATTCACCTATTCGTCTATCGCGACTCCCTCTTCCCCATCCGCCACAATAAGACATGCCCGATGAAGGCCCTGAGCCGAGCGAGGAAGAGCTGGAGAAGCGGCTTCAGCGGTTGCTTGGCGAAGCCGAGGCGGCGGACTCGGAGCATCTGGATCAGATCGAACTGAAACTTCGCGACGTCGAAAGCAAGCTGGACCTCCACACCGAAGCGCGGAAGGAGAAGGAGGGGCTGTTCGATGCGGAATTTGAGGAGCGGCTGCAAGCCCTCCACGATCGGGCCGACAAGGCGAAGCAGCGCAAGACCGTAACCAAGGGCGGGTACGGAGGCGAGATCCGGACCGATCCCGAGACCGCGCGTAGCCTGGGGCTTGGCCTTTCCATCGCATACACCATCATCGGCGCGCCCTTGGCGGGGGCGTTTATCGGATGGCTGGTGGACAAATACGCGGGCACAACGAATGGGAAGGGAATCGGTGTGATGGTAGGAGCAGCGGTTGGCCTGCTGATGGCCTTCCTGATGATGTCGCGCACCAACAAATCCACATGACGCTTGCCTCCGCTACTCGAAACCCCGCCTTCTACGGCGGCTTGGTCGTTGCAGCTCTTGCCGTCGCGTTCGCGGCGGGCGGTGCGCAAGGGCTGGCCGGGATGGCACTCGGATTGGGGGCGACGGGCTTCAGCCTGATCGGGCTTTGGTACATGGTGCGGTTGCTGGGAAGGTCGACCGAAACGGGGCAGGCTAACCCGAAAGCATCCCTTATCATCGTCGCCGCGTTCTTCATTAAGCTGCCTCTGTTCGTCATCCTGGGAACGGCGGCGCACGTCGTCGGAGGGACCGCCAACCCTTGCTTTTTGTCGGGACTTGGACTGGTATACTTGTGCCTAGTTGGATGGGCTTTAGCGGAACGCTGAGGCCCGTTAGTTATGTATGGGCGCGTCACTCCAGACATTTAGCAATCTATTCGCTCAAGCGGAAGCCGTACCCGAAGGCACCAGCTATTGGGGTTGGTTCGCCTATGTGGGCTTTACGCTCCTCTTACTTTTCGGAGCGATCGCCTATGCGAAGAGGGGCTTCAAGGAGCGTGTGTTCAAGAATCCGCTCGCCCAGGCCGCCGAGCAGATGTATCTCTTCATCGAGAGCATGTGCGTCAATACGATCGGCGCCCACGGCCGCAAATACATTCCAATCATCGGCACGTTCTGGCTGGTGATCTTCGTGGCGAACACGGTCTCGCTCTTCTTCGCCTCGGCCCCGACCGCTGAACTCAGTTTCAACCTCGGCATGGCGCTCATCGCGGTGGGATACGTTCAGTACGAGGGCATCAATCTTCACTACCACGCCCTTCGACAGAAGGGTCGCGATCCGGTCACGTCGATCGTCTTCGGCTTCTTCCTGCACCTGCGGCACTTCGCCGGTCCGAAGCTGCACTGGCTGATGGCGATCATCATCACCCCTATGATCTTCCTGATAGAGATCGTCTCCGAACTGATGAAGAATGTGTCGCTCAGCCTGCGACTTTTTGGCAACATCCACGGCGGCCACGAGGCAGTGGAAGCCATGAACCAACTCGGGCATTCGGCTTACATCCCGGTCGGCGGGTTTCTCCTGCTTATCAAGCTGCTCACCGTCGTCGTCCAAGCGTTGATCTTCACGCTTCTAACCTGCGTGTATCTGTCGCTTGTGACGCACCACGACCACGAGGAAGGGCACGACGCGCACGACGGCCACGCGGAGGCGCCCGTGCTGACGCCGGCCCACTAACTTTTTTTGACTGCAACTAGGAGGAAATTAACTAAATGGAAATGATCGGACTCGGACTTGCGGCACTCGGCGTGGGGCTTGGCCTCGGCCTTATCGGTTACGGCGCGATGCAGGGCATGGCGCGACAGCCGGAGGCTATCGGACGCCTGCAGGTCGTCATGCTTATCGCCCTCGCCTTCGTCGAGCTTGTATTCCTGCTTACCGTCTTCGTTGCTCCGGGTTCCTTCGTTCACTTCGCGAAGTAACCCATTAACTGCCCGGCGGCGCAACCCGCCGGGCCAACACCCTTAGATTCGAAATGGCAACTCAACAAAAAGGCTCCGCTTCTGCGCTCTGGATCGGTGTGATCGTCGGTCTGGCTATGGCCGTCGGCGGCTACTACCTTTCGGTCAATTGGCATCCTGAGTTCCTAGCCAAGCTTGCCGAGCAGGGCATTCCGCTCGACTTGGGCAAGACCATTTCCAGCATCGGCATGTTTCTCGTGCTGTTCCCGGTGCTGAAATTCTTCTACTTCAAGCCGCTTGGCGATGCTATCCAAGAGCGCACCACGGACCTGGAGCGCACCTTTAGCGAGGCCGAGGATCTGCGGAACCAGATGGGCCAGATGCGGACGGACTACGAGCGACGTCTGGTGGAAACGGAAGCGGAAGCTCGGACCGCTATTCAAGCTCAAATCAAGGAAGCCCAGACCCTTCGCCAGACTTTGATGGCCGAAGCTACCGCCAAGGCGGACGATATGGTCCGGCGCGCCAACCAGGAGATCGAGGCCGAGAAGAATAAGGTGCTCAGCGAAATTCGGTTGGAGGTCGTCAACCTGACGATGGCCGCCACGACGAAGCTGATCGGCGAGAACATGGATTCCGCCAAGAATCGCAAGCTTGTCACAGATTTTATCGACCATGTCGAGGTGAAGGCCTAAGATGGCTCAGCACGACGCACGCGTCGCACAACGCTATGCCCGGGCGCTCTACGGAGCGGCCGAGCAGCACCAGATCGTCGACGCCGTCGAGGACGACCTGAAGGCGATCCTGGCCATCATGGCGCGGGATCGGTCCTTCCACGACTTCCTGATCGCGCCCTACACCGG
>JBBSFL010000014.1:0-22472 GCA_038238735.1 Fimbriimonadales bacterium
CGCCGCTCCTGGTCCGCCTGTACGATATCCGCATTCGCCTTCGCCTCCACTGCCGACTGCCGGCGCCGAGCCTCCGCAACCTCCGACTGAACCTCCTTGATGTTCAGCGAGTTGAACACCAGCCCAAGGTCCTGCAGTTCTCGAGAGCAAGCGCTCTTGATAATGATCGCCAACCGATCGTCGTCCTCCGCGTTTGGCAGAGTCGAAAGGGCCGACGGAAGAGGTTTCGCCAACTGCGCTCCGGGTTCCCCACCGCCCGCCGAATCCATGGGAAAGCTGACCTTCGCGTTGAACAGCTCATCATGGTGCAAAAGATTGATCGCGCGCCGTCCAGTCGAGGTTAGGAGGTCGGTCAAGGTCGAAGTCTGAACCGGCAAGGGCATCGCGAAGAAGCGATTCGCCGCTGTCTTAATCGTTTCGTTAGAGTCCCCCACTGAGACGATCGCACTCGCCAAAACACGAACCTTGATCGGCCTCGGTTGCCCGTTCCGATCTACGTCCGCCGTTTGATCGGCGATGTCGAGGTCGATGTTAATCGCTTTCGCGGGAATGGTCGTACCCGTTGTAAACAGAGGGATTTCCCAGCTTTTGCCAGGGCCCTTGTAAATCTTAACTGTGCCGCGCATCCAGCTCACAAGCCGGATCGTTCCCGCCTCTACTGTCCGAAGAAATCGGCTCATGATAATCGGCAGGAACAGGAGCGCGGCCACGATCAGAATCGCGCCGATAAAGGTGGGAGAAAGGTGATTTAGATCCATATGGGTATCCGAAACAGGTAGGAAAAACTTAGAGTAGGCGTTCTAGCGAAAGCTCACGCGTGACCCGACAGGTGTTGCACCGCGCATCCACGTCGACGACGACCAGTTCGTCGCCTTTTCGAACGGATGTCCCGTTTTCGCGGTCGCCTGCGTCCAGTGTTGCAAGAAGTTGAACGTTTTGGCCATCGAGGGTCAGAGTCACGAGGCCCCGTCCTTGGGCATCGAATCCGGTAACCGCCCGGGCGGTCTTCGCAATCATGCCTTCGAGCCCCTCACTCTCCGTGCTCACAAATCGCGAAGCGAAGGCCGTGATTGGTTTCGTCACAAGTAGCCAAAAGGCGAGCGCGCCGACGACAGCAGCCGCGGGTAAGAGCCCGGGACTGACCACCGTCTTGAGAAGAAGACCCGCCGCGCCTGCACCAAGACACATGGCGAAGATGTCGAGTGGGGAGATTGCCAGCCAGCTCTTCGCCGAAACCTTGAATGCCTTTGGCGAAAATTGAACCTTTCCGCTAGGCACATGGTGTCCACCCGAGTGCCCATGCCCGCCCCCGACGTGATGACCGGCACCGTGGCCCCCGTGAGCCCCAGCATGCCCACCGAAGTGTGCAAAACCAAGCAGAAACATCGCCAGGAACCCAATGCCCCCGATCGAAAACAAAAGAATATAGGTCACGCCTTATTCACATCATAGTACGGTTCGCGCCAACAGGGGTTGCGAGCAGCCCTCTACCGCATCGCCAATCGCGATCACGGTTCACGATTCGCCAAAATTCGTAGGACACTGTTAAGACGCGATGCCAATCGCGCCGCACATTCGTCAGTAACGATCAATAACATGGCGACATCGGGCCGCAGACAATCCGCATATATGAGCCGTCCACCCGCATGGGTGGAGTTCATGATACGGCGGTCCAAGACGAGCGAGGCGAAGGCCCGCGTGCGTCCGCATGCGGGCGTTTTTCTTTGTGGCGGTTGCATGAGCGTCCCGCTCATGCGCAACCAGGGCTTCGGCCCTGAAAAAGGTGAATAGAAGAGAACCAGTTAAGGAGAAAGAAGAAACTTGTCTAGTCACGAAGTCTTGCTTTTGAACGGCAATTACGAGCCCCTCAACGTGTGCAATCTCCGCCGCGCGGTTGCCCTCATGCTGCTCGGCAAGGCCGAGGTGCTAGTCGACCGAAGCCAGCCGATCACCACCACGAGAGGCGGAGTTCGGGCCCCCTCCGTGCTGAAAATGCGCTACACCGTAAGGCGACCCATGCCTGAGCTACGACTCTCGCGCCACTCCGTCCTAGCCCGTGATAACTACACCTGCCAGTACTGCGGGATCCGCAAAGAGCTCACCATCGACCACGTCGTCCCCCGCTGGGCTGGCGGCCCACACACGTGGGACAATCTCGTCGCCTGCTGCCGTCGATGCAACCTGAAGAAGGGAGACAAGACGCCGATTCAAGCACACATGAAGCTGGCAAGGAAGCCGAAGCGTCCGCACTTCGTCCCCTACCTCTCCCTGCCGCTCTACCTAAAGGCGCAGGACAAAGAGGAATGGCGCATGTTCCTGCCCTTCTACGAAGAGTTCCTGCCCGAATCGTCGGCGCATATCGCGTAGAGGACACGTGGCAGGGGTTTCAAACCCGTGGTATCAGGGGGTTGAAACCCTGCTTTCGAACTAGTGCACAGGGGGCTCGAAAAGCCCAAATACCATGGGGTGGAAACCCATGGTATCGCCGGGAACGAGGATTTAGGCCTTGCGTCTACGACGCAGAACTCCAAGCGCTCCTAAAGCCAAGACTGCCATGGATGCCGGCTCTGGCGTCGCTTGCGCAGAAATCTGCGGCTGGCCCAGACCCGTCACCGCGTCGAGCGGATAATATTTGGCGTTGGTGCCGGTAGCTCCGATGCCCGCGTTGTAGTAACCCAACGCATCGCTAAGAACGGTCGCCGAGGCGCCCGAATTCACGATGAAGTTCGAACCCGCAAGGTTGGACCCGTCATAGATCGCCTTCCAAACCGCGAGTTGCATGCCGCTCCACTCGTCGGCCGTATCGACCGAGCCGATGTTCGCGCTCATGATCTTGCCCGCCAAGAACAGATTGCCATCGCCCGCAACGACAGGCCTAACCGTAGTATTCCAAGACTGCCCCGTCGAGATCGTATTGCGCAGGCTCGTGCATAGCGTCGAGATCGAATCGCCGTTGTAGGTGAACTTCATCTCACCCGCGAACACGCTGCCGTAAGTTGTAGTGCCGCCACCGTCCGTAAACGTGACGCTAATCCCGGTTTGGCCCAAGCCGGTACCGACAAAGTGCATAGGGGCGGCCGCCGACGCAACGCCGACGCTCGCTAACAAGGCCGCAAGGTAAATAGTCTTTCGCATAAGTGCTCCTTTCAAAGAGCAGCCAAAGGAGCCGCTCTAATGGAGGTTCTCACCCTGCAAATCTCAGACCGTACGCGAGCTTTTCCCCAGGATCAAGCAAGTTTGCAGATCAAAAACCAGGCATAGGAGCGCGGATCCACTCACGACCCCCTGTATCGCTGACGTTCGTCAGGCCCAAGGCACCGGAACGTGCCGACGCCGAGGCATGTCCAAAAACTGCCGGAGCCAAGTGCCGGCAAGGACCAGTATGTCGACATTCATCGCCACCTATCCAGACGTTCCCTCGGCCCAACAGGCCCTCCGAAGCCTTCTTGGAGACGGCATCAGTTCCGACGACATCAGCCTCGTTGCCCACTCCGAAGGTAATCAGACCTCGATGGAAGCGGGGACGGGACGGCTAGCGGACGCCACCTACTTGGTTGGCCGCGATGACGATCCGATAGATAGCCCAACTCCCGCAGGCGACGAATACCGCACTAGCTATCTCGCCGAATCCAACATCGGGGGTGGCATCGCAACCAGCTCCCCCGACGACGACGTCTCGCAAGTCGCGGAGATGGACGACTCCCAATCGGCCGCCGAAGACATGATCTCCCCGCCCGAAGATCGCCCTTACTCCAGGCACGAGGTCGACGATCTTCAAGAGACTCTCAAAAGCGGCTTCCCAACCACGGTTCCCGAAATCGATGGACCCGCCCCACTTGGCCCCGATCATGAGGCGGACGAAAGCGTTTACACAATCGCGATACCAGGCTTCGGTCTCGTGATCGGAGGCGGAGCGCTCGCCACCGTCGCGCTGGATTTCGCAGGATCATCGCAAGAGGGGCGGAACCACTTCAAATCTTTCCTCGAAAACGAGGGCGTACCCGGCTCGGAAGCGTCCTCGATGCTCGAAACCCTCGAGGCCGGAGGAGCGGTCCTTTCTATTTCCATAATTCCCGGAGAGACAAACCCCGACGCGATCGAAGCATTGGCTCATCAGACGGGCGCGACAACCGCCGCCTTATACGACGCGCCGCGATTCTAGTGCGTGCTCGTGCCCGGCTTGCGGACGGGTATCGCCATAAGCCAATCCGGCACTTCGTCGGCCGGATAGGAGGTCGCCGTAACTGTGTACGACGCAAACAGCGGGCATCCGAAGTCAAGCGATTCAGCCGCCCTACTGATCAACACTCCCACCCCGACCGAGCGACCCCCAAGCGCTGAAATCGCATCCACAACTTCGCGCACCGACTTGCCCGTCGTCAACACGTCGTCCACGACGAGTGCCCGGGCGTTCGCGGGCATCGTCGCGCCACGACGAAGGGTTCGCTTCCCGTCCTCCGTCTCAAAATAGAGTGCTGGCAATCCCATCTGTCGTGCGACCTCGAAGGCGATGATAATGCCTCCCGTCGTAGGGCCCGCCACCAAGTCCACCCGACCCTCGAAATGCCGCGCGATCTCGCTACAAAGGGCGCTCAAAACCCTAGGCTGCTCCAGCACCCGAAACTTCTCGAAATAAGTGTCCGAGTGCCGCCCCGAAGTAAGCAAGAAATGCCCTTTCAAAATCGCACCGGACTTCTCCAGAAGCTCGGCAAGTACAGCGGAATTGCCCACGCCCTTAAGTGTATTCTGGCGTCGAGAGCTAATACTGCGGCCGTCTCCAACCTCAGGGTGCGTCCCGCCTCAAATTCCACCCCAACTCGAGACATCAAACTCCAAATTCCAAATTGCGAAATCAAATCCAAGGATAATAGGAGCATGAAGCGCGTCCTCATTCTTTTAGGGTCGCTGGCCGGCGCGGCAGCCATTGCCGGTTATTTCCAGTCCACCCGCCTCTCCTTCAATGGGCAACTCGCCTCGACGGGGGTCATCGAGCGCAACGGAGTCGCCTATGTCCCAATCAAAGACATCGCCGCCGCGATGCACCTGAAAATCAATCGAGGAGCCGGAGGCTACGAGCTAACCGATTCCGGCGGGGCTAATCAGATCGAGGGAGTGACGGGCAAGGTGGGCGACGTGCTCTGGAATGGCTACGCCCGATTCCAAGTCATCAAGATCATCCGCGGGAAGACCTACACGAACCAGTTCAGCGGCGATCATCAAGAAATCACTCCTAACGGCGACGATAACGATGTGGTCGTCTTGGTCTGCCGCATCAAAAACGGTATGGGCCAAAAGCAGACCTGCGCCCTCCCCGGCGGAACCGAAGTGGGTCTCACCGACACCGACGAGCACTCCTACGGACCGCGAACGGGTCTTAGCATCGATTGCCCGAGCCGCGGGCAAGAACTCCTTCCCGGAGCTGCCGTCGATTTCGCCTTAACCTTCGACGTGCTCCAAACTGCCAAGCTAAAGGACCTCGTCTACCAAGTCGAATTCTACGGAACAGCCGGGCCCGAAAAGAAGAAGTTCAGGGTTTCCCTGCAATAAACTTAACCCAAGCTTGTTAGCCGGACAGCCGACTCGAATTGCGCAGTCTTGGTTCAGCGCAGGTACCCTTACAGCCTAAATGGCCATCCTCGTCGATAAAAACACCAAGGTCGTTGTCTGCGGCATGACCGGCCGCGAGGGCGGGTTTCACACCAGCCAAATGATCGAGTACGGCACCCAGGTGGTTGCCGGAGTCACCCCCGGCAAAGGCGGAACCGAGCACCTCGGGGTTCCCGTCTTCGACTCGGTTGAGGAAGCCGTAAGGCAGACCGGTGCGAACGCCGGACTCATCTTCGTCCCCGCCCCGTTCGCCGCCGACTCCGTCCTCGAATGCGAGGCGGCCGGTTTACCCTTCACCACCCTGATCACCGAAGGGCTCCCCATTCAAGATTCGGTACGGGTCGTCAACGAGCTCAAAGCCCACCGCAAGATGCGGCTGCTCGGCGGCAACTGCGCAGGCATCATCACCCCCGGCGAATGCAAGATGGGCATTATGCCCGGCCACATCTTCAAGCCCGGCCCCATCGGCATGGTCAGCCGCTCGGGCACCCTTACCTACGAGATCGTCTGGGAGATGACCCGAGCAGACTTTGGCCAGACCACCTGCGTGGGCATCGGCGGCGACCCCCTTCCAGGCACCCGATTCATCGAAGTCCTCGAAATGTTCGAAAACGATCCCGCCACCCGAGCTGTCGTGATGGTCGGCGAGATCGGCGGCACCGACGAGGAAGCTGGCGCCGAGTTCATCAAGACGATGTCCAAACCCGTCGTCGCCTTCATCTCCGGCCGCACCGCCCCCCCCGGCAAGCGAATGGGCCACGCGGGCGCGATCGTCTCAGGAGGTAAAGGCACCGCCCAAAGCAAAGTCGACGCCCTCACCGCAGCCGGAGCCAAGATCGCCGACAAAACCACCGACGTGCCGAAGCAGCTTAGCGAGGTCATGGCTACCGTCGGCAGTCGCTAAATCCTCGGGATGTGCCAACGCAGCCGAGAGTAACGTTGGAAGTCGCGATCGAAGCTGTAGAAGGTGGCGTCCTGATCCATCGCGAGGGCCGCGAGCAAGGCCTCGGTCGTTGCCCGGCCCGTAATGGACGTGCTCCGAACGACCTCTTCAAAGATTTGCCAGAGCCGAAGTGAAGGCGCGATCGAAGTGTGCGCCGGTGCAGATCGGACAGCTTCCAAAAACGGGAGCACCACCTCGTTTCCTCCCGAGTGATGGATTAAAGATGGCGTCGTGACGATTCGGTATGCGCTCGCCAAAATCGGCTCCCACGATCCGAACGGTTCGTCGCCCTCGAGAGCGGCGGTGAGCCACGGAAGCGCGACCCCATGGTGAACGTTATCGGGGACCATGGCGGCAACATATACGTCACGTCCGCGATGATCATCGAAGCCCGTCGAGACCGGCTTCCTGCAGGACTCCCTCATCGAGCAATTCCTGTAACTTCGCGTTGGAACTGTAGATTTCAGGCGAAACCAACATTTTCATGTCCAGCACTGGCAAAGTCACCTTCTTCCGGGGCCTCTCGTCCGGCGTTGAGACATATCTTCGCAAGGCCTCAGAAACCGTCGCCGAAATAGACTGCCCGCGTTACAAAGCCCGAAGCCGTAGCGCCTCGTAGAGACCGGAATCGTCATTAGCGTCGTCTTCTTCGTCGCCACGCCATAATTATGGCATGGGTCCTACGGAGCGCTACTTCGACCACGCCGCAACGACCCCTGTCGATCCGCGCGTCCGCGAAGCAATGCTTCCCTACCTCGGCGAAGCCTTCGGCAACGCCCACTCAATCCACAGCCTGGGCAGCCAAGCTGCCGCCGCCATAGAAAGTGCCACCGAACAACTTGCTACCCTCCTCGAAGTCGCCCCGGAGCAAATCTACTACACCTCCGGCGCGACAGAAGCCAACAACTGGGCGGTGAACGGAGGCCAAAGCATCGCCATCAGCCCCTTTGAACACAGCGCCATGCGCGAACCCGCCCTCCGCAAAAACGCCAAATTGCTCGAGAACGAGGGCCCGACCCTCCAAGACCCCGAGCAAGTCTTCGACCTCGTCTCCGTCATGTCCGTAAACAACGAGACCGGCATTCGCTGGGACGTGCGAGACTTCGCCGCGAACGGCGAGAGGCTCCACAGCGACATCACCCAATCCGTCGGCAAACTCCCGCTTGCCCTCGACCAGATCGACTACGCCAGCCTAAGCGCTCACAAATTCTACGGTCCCAAGGGCGTCGGCGCCCTTTACGTCGAAGACCATCCACCGGAACCGCTCATCCTCGGCGGCGAGCAACAGCACGGGCAACGAGGAGGCACCCTCAACGTTCCCGCCATCGTCGGCATGGGACAAGCCGCCGTCATCGCGAAAGACGAGAGGGAGCGCGACTACAACCGCACGTCCGAACTCCGACAAATCCTAAGACAAGAGCTCACGAAGACAAACGACCTAATCTGGAACGAAGCCGCGGATCAGTCGCCTTTTATCGCAAGTCTCAGCCTGCTCGGACTCGAAGGCGAAACGCTCGTTATCGAACTCGACCGAGCCGGCTTCGCCGTCAGCAGCGGCGCCGCGTGCTCTTCCGGATCAACCGAGCCCAGCCACGTCCTCACCGCCCTTGGCATCGCGCCGGAATGGCTGCGAGGCACCATCCGCGTCTCCTTCGGCCGGGCCAATACCAGCGAGTCGACCCACTTATTAGCGCAACAAATCTCCCGAATCGCCGAAAAGCTTCGTACTATATAGGGGTAAGGGCTGGAAGGTGCAACGAATATTGCCCTGTCGAGCGTCTTATGTAGAGTTGGCACAGCCTGTGCAACCTAAAGAAGCTGGTTGGGAACTGCGACGCGAATTCGTCAGTTGCAAACGAACGACTTGACGGTTTCGCAGAAATGTGTTAGTTTCGGGTCGTAGAGTTTGCAGCGTGGCCGGCGCTCGTCCCACAATTTGTCGATCGAGCGCTCGCGATGGCGGGTGCAGCGTAATTCGTTGCGCCTAGTCGTCGTAGAAGGAATTAGAGTTTTACCCGCTGTTTACTATGGAGGTTATTGATAGAATGCCAGTTGAAAATGGATTAGCAACGCAGCCGCGAAGGGGCCGAGCCATTACTGTCCGCACGCCGGGCCGGCACACGTTCGCCGAAGCATCCGCTAATCCCATCTTGGAGGACCCGACCGCCGAACCGGCGGATGACGATCTTCTGGAACTGGATGGAGCCGAAGAGGAAGCCGAAGAGACGGAAGCACCCGTCCACGAGGATTCCGAAGAGCTCGAGATGTGGATGCGGCAGACCCGCCGCGCCCAGCTTCTCACCCCCGAGCAGGAAGTCCACCTCGCCGTGCGCGTCATGGCGAAGGAGATGGCCGACAAAGGTAAGCACGCCGAGTTGCTGCGCATGATTCAGCGGCCCGAGCTGTCCTACCTGGGCAAGCCCACCGATCTCAACCCGGGCGTGCTCCGCCGGATCGCTTACGAAGGCACCGATGCGAAGCGCCACCTGATCGAGAGCAACCTTCGACTCGTTGTGTCCATCGCGAAGAAGTACAACGCTCGAGGCATTCCGCTTGCCGACCTGATTCAGGAAGGCAACCTCGGTCTGATCCGCGCCGTCGAAAAGTTCGACTGGTCCAAGGGTTTCCGCTTCAGCACGTACGCCACCTGGTGGATCCGCCGCGCAATCGCGCGAGCGATCATCAACCAGGGCCGCACGATTCGGATCCCGGTCTACGTCGCCGAGTTGATCAACAAGGTCGTCAAGACCGCGTCGCGGCTCCAGCAGGAGCTTCAGCGCGAGGCGACGGAAGAGGAGATCAGCCGCGAAGTCGGGCTGTCGGTCGACCGTGTCCGCGAAATGATGCGCGTCGCCGTCGAGCCGATCTCCCTGGAGACGCCGGTTGGTGAAAAAGACAACTCGTCCATCGGAGATTTTGTGCAGAGCACGAACATGCCGACGCCGGGCGACGTCACCTGGTCGCTCATCCGACGCGAGGAGATCGACGGCATTCTCGGCAGGCTCACAAGCCGCGAGCGCGACGTCGTGCGCCTTCGCTTCGGTCTCGACGACGGCCGGTCTCGCACCTTGGAAGAGGTCGGTACCGAACTCAACGTCACCCGAGAGCGAGTCCGACAGATCGAGCTCCGAGCTATGAAGAAGCTCCGCCACATCGGTCAAGAACTTAGCTCGCAAGGCTTCACAATTACGCCGACGCCACAGTAGTCGAACTTCACGAGGGAGCCCGATGTGATCGCACATCGGGCTTTTTTGTTTATGAAAACCGTCACCTCTACCGACCCGTGGGCCGGGCCGAATTCGATCTGATCGCTGCAGCAGACTTCCTAGCGTTTCCTCCACGCCTAGATATCCAGCCGATCTTCTACCCCGTCACGACCTTGGCGTATGCGGAAGAAATTGCACGCCGCTGGAACACGAAGGACGCTGTGTCCGCGTTTTGCGGATATGCCTTGGAGTTCGATATCGAAGCCGAATGGATCGCCCGATACCCCGTGCAGACAGTTGGAAGCTCCGCACATCAGGAACTGTGGGTACCCGCTGAGGACCTCGCCGACTTCAACTCTCGTCTCGTAGGCCCTATCCGAGTAGTTTCGCGATTCAATCCGTAGCGGATGCTCGTTAGCTTCGCGTCTCAGTGTGGACGCGACCGCCTTCGCAACAAGCCGATCGCTCCAAGGCCCAGCGCCAGCAAAGTACAGGGCTCCGGCACCGCCGCCGCCACGAAAATCCCGTTCGTCGCGGTCGAACCGAAAGGCAGGACGTTCATCTCCATCGCGCCAGAGTTGTTAGTTGAACGATCGGAAGTTCGCCACCCCGCCGGGGCCATTGCCGGTCACGATGTCGAATACACCGTCGCCGGTCACGTCGCCCAGGGCCACTCGAACGCCGTTCGAACTGGCGTAGGGAACGAAGTCACGCAGCGAAAGGTTCGCTCCGCTGAACAGCTTCACCTCGTTGCCGCCGGCCCCTGCCCCCACCAGAATGTCGGCCTTACCATCGCCGGCCGCCACATTAACCCCGGTCGTCGCGCCCCCCAAGGCGGTGAAATTCGTAAGTTGGACCAAATTCAAACCGCTGTACACAGAGATGCCTGTTCCGCCCGTCTCTTGGCCGACGATAATGTCCGCCTTTCCGTCGCCGTTGACATCGCCGGCGGCGAGGGTGATCCCAGTGGTGTATCCCGCTCCGAACGGAATGTAGTCGTAGATGACGCTCAGATCCAGTCCACTGAAGACCTTAACTTCCGCAGGAGCACCTCCGCCGGTCCCAACCACATAATCGGCTCGCCCATCGCCGTTAACATCGCCCACCGCAACCCGGGCACCGCCTGTAAAGGTCGCGGCAAAGGCCGCAAAGCTCGTGAGGAGCGAGCCATCGACACCGCTGAAAGCGCGGATGTTCGCAAGCGCTCCGGAGGCGGGACCAGTGATCATATCTGGCACGCCGTCACCGTTCACATCACCGCTCGCGACAGTAACCCCGCCGGTGAAGGATGCGCTGTAGGCCAGGAACGACATGTTCTCACCGCTCGTCAAGCCGAACCGTTTTGCGTTGGGAACTGATCCCGAGTCAAGTCCTACGACAACGCCCCGAGTTTGGGCAAAGGCGGCGACGCAACCGCCAGCAAGGGCGGCGACAGAGAGCGATCTCAGCATGAGGCTTATGATAACGTGCACAAGCCAAATTACCGTACCTGCATGGCAAACCAGTAGTAACATGGTTTCGCCCTGGCCGTAAATGGATTGGGACAGGCTTACTTAACGAGATTGCGAGCAACTTCGACAACATGCTCGGGGGTGAAGCCGAACTCCTTCATCACCTGGTCGCCGGGGGCCGAGAGGCCGAAGCGGTCGATCCCTATTTGCTCGTCGGAGTAACGCGGCCAGGCGAGGGTGGCTCCCGCTTCCACTGAGAGCCTCTTGACTCCCTTCGGAAGGACGTATTCGCGGTATTCGGCGGTTTGTTGGGCGAAGAGGTACCAGCTTGGCATGGAGACGACTCTCGTTGGGATGCCTTCGGCTTCCAGAGTTTGTTGGGCGGCCACGCAAAGCTGGACCTCGCTGCCCGTGCCAATTAGGATGAGTTTAGGCTGGCTTCGGTTGCTAGCTCCGCGGAGGATATATGCGCCCTTTTCGGCCGGATGGTTTTGGAGGTCGTCGGGAGTGAGCGGGGGGAGGCCTTGGCGGCTTAGGGCGAGGAGGGTGGGCGTTCGCTTCGACTGGAGGGCGATCTTCCAGCCAACCGCCGTCTCGTTGGCATCGGCGGGGCGGAAGACGTTGAAGTTCGGCGTCGCCCGGAGCATCGTGAGGTGCTCGATCGGTTCGTGAGTCGGACCGTCTTCGCCGACCCCGATGGAGTCGTGGGTGAAGACGTAGATCGACGGGCACTCCATCAGCGCGGCGAGGCGGAGAGAGGGTCGGCAGTAGTCGGTGAACGTGAAGAACGACGCGCCGTAGCCGATCGTGCCCCCGTGGAGCGTGATGCCGTTGACAGCCGCGATCATTGCGTGCTCGCGGACGCCGAAGTTGATGTTTTTGCCTGTGTAGCTGTCAGGCTCGAATTCGCCCTTCCCTTTTTGCTGGGTGAGGTTGCTCTCGGCGAGGTCGGCGGAGCCTCCGATGAGGGTCGGGAAGAAGTCCATGATCGCCTGGATGACGGTCTCGCTTGCCTTGCGGGTGGCGACCTTTTCGGCGATGACGGGCAGGGCGGCGATCCACTCGCGTCCGAATTCGCCGGCGATGGCGGCCCGGAGCTGCTTGCCTTCGACCGGGTAGGCGGCTTCGTAAGCTTTCAGGGCTTCCTGCCAATCTTGGTGTTTCTTGGAACCGCTTTCACCAAAGGATTCGAAGTGTGCTTTGACGTCTGGCTCGATGTCGAAGGTCGGCGCCTGCTTGATTCCGAGGGCTTCCTTGGTGACCTTCAGCTCGTCCGCGCCGAATGGGTTGCTGTGCGCTTTGTTCGTGCCTTGGAGCTTAGGGCTGCCGAAGCCGATGATCGTCTTGCACATGATGAGCGTCGGGCGGTTCTTCTCGGCTTGGGCCTCTTTCAGAGCCTTGTCGACGGCTTCGGGGTCCATGCCTTCTTCGAGCCGAATGACGTGCCACTCGTAGCCATGGAAGCGAACCTCGACGTCTTCGGTGAAGGTTATGCTGGTCTTGCCGTCGATCGTGATGCCGTTGTTGTCGTACAGCCAGATCAGGCGACCCAGCTTCAGATGGCCGGCAAGCGAGGCGGCCTCGCCCGACACACCCTCCATGAGGTCCCCGTCGGAGCAGATCACGTAGGTGAAATGATCGACGATGTCGTGCCCCGGACGGTTGTAGGTGGCACGCAGGAACTGCTCGGCGATCGCGAATCCGACGGAGTGGGCGACGCCCTGGCCGAGGGGTCCGGTAGCCATCTCGACCCCGGGCGTTTCGATGTTCTCGGGGTGGCCGGGAGTTTTCGAATGGAGCTGGCGGAATCGTTTAAGCTCTGCAAGCGGGAGATCGTAGCCGGTGAGGTGGAGCAACGCGTACTGAAGCATGCAGCCGTGCCCAGCCGAGAGAATGAATCTGTCGCGGTTGAACCACTTCGGGTCCTTGGGATCGAAGTTCAGGTGCTTTGACCAAAGCGCGTAGGCGGCGGGCGCCATGCCAAGCGGCAGTCCCGCATGGCCGCTCTTCGCGGTCTCGACGGCATCGAGGGCGAGGCCCCGGATTGTGTTGATGCAGCGGGTTTCGAGACTGGTCGTGGTTTTTGCGCTCACGATTTAAGCGTACCGCCTCCCTTGTCGTAGTTTGGAGCCCTGGAAAATCGGCGACATGTCGCCGCACTCTAAAGAACTCGAACGAATCGGGGGTGGCGGGTAGTCTGCCCTTCGTGCGGATTCCCCTTTTCGGCGCTTTGCTTTGCTTCGCGGCTTCGGCGCATTCTCAGAGTTCCGGCGTCTACACCGCGCCTGGCGGCACGCCTCAGGCCTGGTCCATTTCCGCAGGCCATGCGTTGGTTTGGGATTCGAAACCATACATGCCGCTTGGGTTGCGCGTCGACGGGTCGGCCACAGAGATTTCGGCGGCCCAGAAGGCAGGGGCGAGCGACCTGATCGTCGATCTGCCATCTAACGGCATGGGCTGGAAAGACGCCTTTTCGACCTTAGAGGCCGCGCACTCCCGTTACTTCGTTAGTCTCAGCTCGCTGGCGCCCATGGCGCAGGGTTTCGCCGTGGAGCCGGAGGCGTATAGGATCAGCGGCCTGACGAAACCGCGAACGATCAGCCTGTCGCTGCCCGGCTGCAAGTCGGTGCTGGTTGTGCTGGTTCAGCGGCGGGACAACGATCTGCAAAAGTTGGAGCGAGTGAAGATCGTCGACGGGCAGTTCAACTACGTCGCCAAGCCGCTGAACGACCTTGAACACATTTTATATCTGTATCCGGAGACCTCGAGTCTGGAGACTCCGGACTGCTGGGAAGGGCTAGACGCACATCGGGACACGATCTTGGCGGCGCTGCGACAGTCGCCTCCGGGCGCCGGTCTAAGGGGGATTATTAATCCGGCGGGCCAGATGCTCCCTCTGAAGCCGGGCGAGCTTCGCTTCGTGCCGAACACACCGTACTTCATGGTCGAGTATCGGGCGTTTCTCGAAGCCAAATATCGGAACGTCGACACGCTCCAGAAGACGTGGGGTATGCGGGCTTCGGGGATCGAGGACTTCGACACGATGGCGCGGCTGGTTCCCTTGTGGTCCGCGGCCGGCGTCGGAGTCTCGATGCTGTGGGATCCAAAAACGGATCGCACTTACCTCGTGGAGAACCGACGGTCCCATATCTGGCAGGACTTGCGCGAGATGGTTTCAGCGGCGGTCTCGCGACGCTTTACGCGGCTCGTTGCGGCCATACGGAGTGTGGCGAACGTGCCCGTGATTCAGGATTGGGCGGGCTGGTCGAGTTTGACGGAGGGATCGGCACCATTCGATGGAATCGGGATGCAGGCGGCGGGCTCGTCTCCTTCCGCGATCGCGGCGTCGGCGAGCCGGGCCACGAGCAGTGTGTTGCGCTGGAGCAAGCCTGGTCTGCTGATCGCGACGCGAGTGCGGGCGGACAAGGATTCGCTGCCGAACACACTCGACGACCTGACCTCGTTGGGGGCTCGAGGTTGCTTCTTCGACTTCTCCGATCTGCCCAGCCGCAAGGCCGCACTGAGCCTGACTCCTCTGGATGCGAGCCTGTCAGAGAATCCGCCCTCACCGCTTTTCTTTCCCGAGAACGCGATGAATCCGGCCCAGGCGCAACGCCTGCCCTTCGGAAAGTGGTGGCTGCCATCGCCGGTCGGTGGCAATCGAATCGACTTGGGCTCTAGATTCTTCGGATATCGGATGGACGACAGCTCAAGGGCGGCCACCGTGATCTGGACGACCTTGCCTGCGGGCCGATACAAGCTGCACTTCGCGAACTCGGCGGGCGTAACCTTCGAGAGCATCGATGGGACCGACCCGAAGCCGAAGGCGGGCAAGGGATGGGTCGAGGTGACAATGGGTAACTACCCCCTGATCGTCACGGGAACCGAGGAAATTCCGATCCCCGACATCGCTCTGAATGAAACTAACGCCCGGTACAACGCAATGCTGACGATGATCGAGGGCGGGCGATCGGCGGCGATCGAGGAACGGTACATGTACGCTTCGCCCCTCGCGGCCTTCGACCGCAACCCGGGAGGAAGCTTTGCGGCGATGAGGGCTCAGTATGACCGAGCCGTCCAGAAGGTCGCGATGTTCACCTGGATCGAGGGAGAAGCAACCAAAGACCACAACTTCAGCGGGCCGCTGGCTTTGCCGGAGTGCAGTAACGGCGGCTGCTTGATTCTACGGACCCGCTTCGAGGACCCGACCCAGGTGTATCGGGCTTCCTATTCGGTGCAGGCTAAGTCGGGGGTAGAGCAGGAAGTTTGGGTCGCGGCGAAGATTCCGAACAATGCGAAGGACTGCATTCAGGTGAACATCGGTGGGCAGATTATGACCGCTCAGTCGGGACCCCTCAGCCCTTACGGCTCGGGCTTCGCCTGGTACAAGATGGGCACGACGAGGCTGACCCCGGGCAACGCCCGGATCAATGTCGAGGCAAGCTTGCCGACGGGCGGCGAAGTCGCAATCGACGCGATCCTCCTGTATCCCGGGACCTTCACACCGAACGGAGTGACGGTCCCGGACCCGGTTGACTTTGAGACCCTTCTAGCTCCGAAAAAGAAGAAGCACTAGGACCACCAGACACTTCTCGCAATTCTGTTCGTTAGATGCGTAACAATCTTCGTTGAGGTGATCGCATAGTTCTTTGTCTCCTGCTGCCGCTCCTAACTCTTCAAGCCCCCTCTGCCGCCCCCAGACTGCTGATCAACACTCCTCAGACCGCGGAAATCACCAAGGTCGTGGAGTCGGATGACGGCACCCTCGTGGGGACGCTTGGCATGTTCGGTGATGTGCGGATTTGGCAGACCGAAGCGCGGAAACGGATCGCCGACTTTCCGAGCAACGGGCACAAGAGAGGCGACATCGCCTTCGTGCCCGGCTCGCGCTCCCTGTTGATGGTCACGTCCGACAAGGTGACGCTCTACACCCCCACGTCGGGGGGATGGGTTGGTAAGGAACTTCCTCTTCCGCGGGCAGATACCGTGGTGTTCCAGCCGGGAGGCAAGGTCTTGATCCTCGGTACGGAGAAGGAGGCGATCGCTTATTCGTGGCCAGAGCGAGTGCGCCTCCGCTCCCTTCCTATCGCGGCCAGCAGAGCCATGCGGATGTCTCCGAATGGCAAATATCTCTGGACCTGTGGCAATACCACTGAATTCGTCATCGACGTCACGACGGTAAAGGGCTTTTCACTGCCAACCATAAAGGATGCGGACCCGCAGTGCGCGTTCAGTCCAGATTCCAAGCGGTTTGTAAGGCTGGAAAAGGGCGGCATGAAGGACGGAAGCGGTGAGGTGCGGGCGCTCCCCTCCGGCGACTTAATTCAGACTTTGACCGCACCGGTCGAGATGGGCGGAGGATTCTTCTTCCGCGATCCCAATCACGTCATCATGCGATCGGACAAGTACATCGTCGACTTCGACATCCTCGGGAAGAAGGCTAAACCGGTATTAGAACGCGAGCAACGGAAGCATGATCCAGGCTCGTTCGTGCTTAGCCATAACGGATTGAAATTCTTCGACGAAGACTTTGGAATTTTGTCGGAAACGGATTTCACTGCGCTGGGCGCGGACCGCTCCTATGGTTCCAAGATCGCTGACTACAGCTCTCCTCTCTACTGGGACAGTCGAAGTGCACTACTCGGGGGAACCAGCGCGGGGGCTTCGATCTTCGATTTTCGGGCGGGAACTCGCTCAATGCTATATCCCCGCGAGGTCGATCTGGGCGTGTTTGTGATGGCTCTGGACGCAGAGCAACGCCGACTGGCCTATACGTCGTTGACTCAGACCCCCAAGGCTGCCCCCTCGGCCGAGCCCGGCAAAGATCCTTCGGGTTCGATGGTGGTCCATGACCTTCAATCCGGCGAAGCGAGCCGTTACCCGGCCGAGGGGTTCGACCCAGTCGCAGGAGCAATCAGCTTCGACCAGAACTTGGTGGCGGCGAGGTCCAAGGGCGAGTTTCGCCTTACTCGCCTTGATACCGGGGCACCGGTTGCGACGATCCCCTCCACCGCAGATGGGCGCTTCACGTTCCTCCATCGCACTCCAGGATTCGTGGTCGCGGCAGCGGGCAGTGCCCGGATCTACCGAGCGCCTTGGAATTCGGAGCCAATCAAAATCGAGGGCGACACGTTTGCGGTTGCGGTGCGATCTGACGACCAAATCGTTTTTTCAGGGCGTAAGTTGTTAGTCGTCGATCCAACAACCTTCGCGATTCGCGAGATACCGATGGGGGACAAGACGTTCTTAACCGGCCTCGGCGTTTCCGAAGGCTCGGGAAGCCAGATCGCGGCCGGTGACGCGCTCGGCGGCGTACGGTTTTACGACTTCGCGTCGGGCGCATTGCTGGCGTCGATCTCCGACCGGGACACCTCGAGCGTGCTCGACATGAACTTCTCGAGGGACGGGCACTTCGCATTCGCGACCGCTCTCGATGGGCATGTGAAGATTCTGGATGCGCGCAGGCACGTCCTGATTGCGACACTGTTCATGTTCGGGACGGAGGACTGGGCGGCGGTGACTCCGGACGGCCGGTTCGACGGTACGCGAGAGGGGCTCAAGAATCTTCACTACGTGGTGGGCCTGGAACCGGTCGAACTGTCGCAGTTGAAAGGCGAATACTACGAGCCGAACTTGCTGGCAAAGCTGATGGGCTTCACCGAGGAGCCCTTGCGAGCGGTGCGTCCATTAACCCGGCTCGACCTCTATCCCTCGGTGAAAACCGAGTTGGTTGCCGGAGGAACGGCGGTAAGGGTGACCGCGACGGATCGGGGCGGTGGTATCGGGCAGGTCCAGCTTTTGCTCAACGACAAGCTCATCGATCAGCGCCACCCCCAGGATTCTACGGCCACGGTTTTTACCTACACCGTGGATCTGACCTCGTTTTCAGGACGGCTGATTCCCAAGACGGCTCTGAAGAGCGGGGAGAGGAACAAGATCGAAGTGCGGGCGACGAACAGGGACGAGGTTGCGACGAGTCGGGCGACCAGCCTCACCTTGCCTGCCCCGGAAAAGGCGGCGGAGCCGCCGCGGATATGGATGATTATCGCGGGCAGTTCCGACTATCAGGGGGAGGACCTCGATCTGAAGTTCGCGGCCAAGGACGCGGCTGACTTCGCACAGGCGATGCGCATCGCGGCGGGGCGGTATCTCACGGGACCCGACCAGGTCCACATTAAGCTCCTCACCGCCTCCCCAGGCAGTGTCAAGGGAGAGTCGCTGCCTACCAAGGCTAACCTACTGGCGGCCTTCGCCGAGTTGAAGAAGGGCTGCCGTTCGACGGACATCGTTCTCGTTTACCTATCGGGCCACGGCTCGGCAGCGGCGGGCCAGGACGCGGATTACTACTATCTGACCTGCGACGCGCGGAGCGTCGGCGATCTGGAGAACCCGTCCGTTCGGGCAGGTGTCACCCTCTCCTCCACAGAGCTTGCGAGTTTGATGAACGCAATTCCCGCCCAGAAGCAGGTTCTCATCTTGGACACGTGCGCCTCCGGGCGGGCGGCCGAGAAACTCAGTGCTTCCAAGACCGTGCCCGGCAGCACGATTCGATCCTGGGAGCGGATGCAGGACCGAACCGGCCTGTTCATCCTTGCCGGAAGCGCGGCGAATGCCGTGAGCTACGAGGCAAGCCGGTACGGGCAGGGGCTGCTGACCTACAGCTTGCTGGAGGCCCTCCGCAAGGGCGCTGCGTTGCGTCGAGACCCGGGGGACAACGTCGGCTTTGTCGACGTTGCCCTCCTTCTCGGCTTCGCCACGGATGAAGTGCCGGAGCTGGCCAAAGGAATCGGAGGGGTACAGCGGCCCCACCTAGGCGTGCGCGGCGACGGGCGTAGCTTCGACATCGGACAACTCTCGGCCGAAGATCAATTGAAGGTGCCGCTCTCCTTGCTAAAGCCGGTCCTGGTCCGGCCGAATTTCCAAGATGCCGACGTGCCGCGAGACTCGCTGGGGCTCACCCGTCGCCTTGGCGTCGCCTTGCGAGAGCTCCAGCCCCGGGGGGCGGCAGCGGGCTTTATCTTCTGGGACTTGGAGGCTCAGGCAGGGGCGTACTCGATTGCCGGACGTTATCGCGTTGTTGGCGACGAAGTTGTGGCGACGGTCTATCTAAGCTCCCTATCCGCGAATGGGGACGAGGTTTTGGACAAGGAAGTCGCCAAGTTCGAGGTTCGGGGAGCTTCGAAGCATTTGGAGGGTCTCGTGGAGAAGATTTTGTCCGAGGCTCAAAAGCGATTGCCCGCTGGATCGACGTAACTGCGGGGCTTCGGCGCTTGCTTCGCATCCACTTCAAGTGTCCGAGGTTTGCCGCTTGCTTCCGAGTTGAACAGCCGCGCCCTAAGCCCGTCTATCCGTGGGTGTTTACGATTTTAGCGGCGTTGCTCTTCAGCCAAGGGGAGACGCTTCAGCTGGACATTGGAGGATTGTCTCGCGAGGCCGTCGTTTTTCGTCCCGCGAAGATCGCCAGGAGTCATCCAGTTGTTTTTGCGTTTCACGGTCATATGGGAAGCGGCGTCCAAGCCTCGCGGTCCTTTGAGATTCAGAAGGCTTGGCCCGATGCGATCTGCGTTTATCCGACCGGCGTTCCGACCCGCTCGCACTACGATTCTTCCGGACGATTCAATGGCTGGTCGACCGAAGTGAAGGGCGCAAATCGGGACATCGAGTTCTTTGACGCCCTGTACGCCCGGATTTTGCAGGATTTTGGCGGCGACCCAAACCGTGTTTTCGTAATGGGACACTCAAATGGAGCTGGCTTCGCATACACGCTCTGGGCAACCCGGGCAAATCGGCTCGCGGGAATTGGATGTTTCGAGGGTGCTCTTCCAGCGCGTGCGACCCTCTCGCCAAAGCCCTTTTTCATTTCGATAGGCGACCAGGATGCTCTCGTGCCACCTTCGTTGCAGCACAGATGCCTCAACAAGGTGTTTCAGGTCAACGGTTCCTCCGCCAAAAGCTCTCCGTTTGGCGAAAAGGGAGAACTCTTTGCCGGCAAAGAGCCGGTCGTTCTTTGGCCATACCACGGCGGCCACCGATTTCCAGCTGAGGCCGTTCCGTCATTGGGTCGGTTCTTCCAGGGGATTCGCTGAGTCGTCGAGTGGATTTTTGCCGATCCTCTGGGCGCTTTCGTTAACGGTGCAACGATAGCACAACTGCAGACTGTTACTTTGCATTATAATGGCTTCGTGGACTGGCATCTAAGCCAAGGGAGGTCTGTTTGCGCAAGGCATTTACACTCATTGAACTGCTCGTCGTTATCGCAATCATTGCCATTCTGGCGGCGATTCTTTTCCCGGTATTCGCTCAAGCGAAGGTCGCCGCGAAGAAGGTCGTCTGTATCAGCAATCAGAAGCAGAACATAACCGCTATGCTCATTTACGTGGGCGACTCTGACGGCACCTATCCGATAGGAGTCGGTGCGCAGCGAACCGGGACCGTGTTCTTCGTCCAGGATCTGATCCAATCCTATCGCAAGAACACCGGGGTGATCGGGTGCCCTATGTATCCCGATGGAAATGGGGGAGAAGATATCTCAGGCGATTTTGCCAACAACAACTACACCGGTAGTCTTATGGGAGCGCTGCGATCGCGCTGCCCGAGTTGTAAACCAGTCGGTACATATCGGTACTCCGCTTACACGCCCAACCTTGGATTGTTTGGCATGGAACTCCAAACCGCACCCTCCGGAGTGGCGGCCCGAGATTATCCGCCATTCTCAGAGTCCGGCGCACCACGGCCCTCTGATACGATCGCGTTTACCGACGGCTATCAGTACAAGCACTTTAACCGAACGGAGCAAGCCGGGTGGATCGATTACTGGTACAAATGGGAAACTTGGCCCCGCCACACCGATTCGACCGTGCTCGCCTTCGCCGACGGGCATGTCAAGAGCTACCGATGGAACGGACTCCCGAATGGCGGTAAGGTCACCCCGGGTTGCACGAACTACTACACCTATTCGAACAGGCCCTACTACTACAATTGGTCGACTCTCGCCTCCCAAGCCCAGCTTGCGGCTTGCGGGATCGCCAAGTATCCGACCTCCGAATCGCAGTTCGACTGCATGCCCCACCCGCCGAGCTCCCCGTGGTTCGGAGACATCCACGGCGTTCCCGACACTTGTGCCGGTGACGTCAACGGAACCGGCTAGCTGCGACACGCTCGTTCGCCGTAAAGCCCACGCATTGCTAAGCAATCCGTGGGCTTTTCCTTGTGCGTGACGGTTTGGCATCTCCCCTTCAACCTGATTGAAGGAGAGAGCCAACGACCTTACAGGTCGTCTTCGAACCCTTCCTCACCCGCGGCCATATCCGCCAAGGATGGGAAGTTGAGGGCGCCGTAGCCTGCGCTCTCTTCGCCGTCCGCTTCCACCAGCGCGGTGAGCGACTGCTCGGCCCACGACGGGCCGCGCTGGACGTCGACCGCGACGTCTCGGTACTGCTTGACGCCGGTGCCCGCCGGGATGAGTCGCCCGATGATGACATTCTCCTTCAGACCCACAAGCTGGTCCTTCTTGCCGCGAACCGCAGCCTCCGTGAGGACGCGCGTCGTCTTTTGGAACGATGCGGCCGAGAGGAACGAGTCGGTGGCGAGCGACGCCTCGGTGATGCCGAGCAGAATCCACGTCGCCGTGGCTTCCTTCGGATCCCGCTCGATGTGGTCGCCCGAGATCGGATCGACATACTTGATCGTGCGACCCTCCTGCATCAGCTTGCGAACGCCCTCGTTGGCGCCCTGATGGGTGAACCGGTCCACGATCTGGCCCGGGAGGAATGGCGTGTCGCCCGGCTCCTTGATCTGCCGCTTGCGCAGCATCTGCCGGATGATGACCTCGACGTGCTTGTCGTTGATGTCGACGCCCTGGGCTTTGTATACGCTCTGCAGGTTCTCGATGAAGTAATCGTAAACCGCATTCGAGCCGGCGAGTTCCAGAACCTCGTGCGGATCGCGGGGACCTTCCGTAAGGGGGTCACCCTTGATGACGCGGCTTCCCGTCTTCACCGGAAGCTTTCCGAGCGGAGGAACCAGGATCGGATAGAAGATCGTGACCTGCTCGGCCTCGCCCTTCTTCAGCGCGGCCAAGACCGCGGTCGTCAGCTTTTGACCGATGACCTTCTGAAGGCCGTGATCGTACTCGCCGTTGTCGCCCATCGGCCAACTCTGCAGATCGCCGATGTAGGCGTCCTTGATCGGGCTCTGGACAGGAACGGTCGCCTCGATGATGATCCAGCGACCAAAGCTCGACTCCCGGACATCGCGGACGATGCC
>JBBSFL010000015.1:0-22064 GCA_038238735.1 Fimbriimonadales bacterium
GCGAGCGCCATGCAGAGCGATCGGAAGGCGACGAGCCCGACGAGCGTCGCCACGAAAGGAGCCACCCGCCCGTACGCCACCAGGAAACCATTTACCGCGCCCAGGACGAGGCCCGAGCCGACGCACACGAGAATCGCGTAAACCGAAGCCGCGCCCTCCGAGCCCCCGCCCGCCATGACTTTGTTCAAGGTAAGCACCGCGAGCGCCCCGGCTAGCGCCATCATGCTGCCCACCGAAAGGTCGATCCCGCCGGTGACGATCACCAGCGTCATCCCCAGCGCCACGATCCCCACCGCCGCATTCTGATTGACCAGATTGCGAAGGTTTTCCGGCTGAAGGAAAACGGAAGGCTGCCAAATCGCGTTCGCGGCGAACAGCACGACGAATACGATAAGCACGTCGTATCGCTGCAGAAACTCCCCGAACCGCCTCATCAACGGCTACGAGTATAGCGGCTTGAAAATCAGGCCGCCGTCGGGTGAAGAGCGACGAGCAGCTTCAGTCGACGCCGACCGGGCGCTAACCTTCACCGCGTTGGCAGGGTGCCCGTTGCCCAAGCGCGGATGCCCCACGCAGTGAGAACGGGCAAGAATTTAGAATTACTCACCGGAACCGACGGCCAGCAAGGCGAACTCCGTCACCGTCGAGTTGCCGTTCTCCTTTAAGAATTGCGCCACCGATAGGTTGGCGTCTTTGTAGAAACCCTGCTCGGTCAAGACGACCCGCTTGATGGTCTCCTTATTCACGCGGCCCTGAGCGATGTTTTTCGCGATGTTCTCGGGCTTGCCTTCGTCGATCGCGCGCCTGGTCTCCAATTCGAGCTCCTTTTCGAGAAACTCCTGCGAGAGCTGGTCTTTGCTAACGACCTGAGTATCGGGGAAAGCTACGACCTGGATTGCGACCTGGCGCAGAGCCTCCTCGTCGCCGGTGCCAATCACAATCGCGCCCTTTGACTTGTCGTGGTGCACATAGGTCGCGATTGTCCCGCCCTTGTCGCTGCGGAAGGTCTTTCCGATGAGCGAGTTCTCGCGGAACTTTGCAACTGCGTCGGCGGCAAAGGTAGACAAATCAGCGTTCGCATCCTTCACAAGGGCATCCGCCGCTTGCTGAGCTATCTCGCTGAACGCCTCGTTCTTGGTCACGAAGTCGGTCTCGCTTTCGAGCACGACGCCCGCCACGGCGTTCCCGCTCTTGGCCACGGCCACGGTTCCCGCGCCGGTCGCACGGCCGGCCTTCTTGCCCGCCTGGGCCTTGCCCTTTTCACGAAGGATTTCCTTGGCCCGCGCCAAGTCGCCTTCGGCTTCAGTCAAAGCCTGCTTGCACTCGTTCACCGGGGCATCGGTTTCCCCGCGAAGCTTCATGATGTCTTTCGCATCTGGTTTGTAGTCGCTCATTTCTGCTCTTAGTCTCCAATTCGTTAGAATTTGCCTGGCGGCATCGAAGGCCCCGGCGGTCTCTTGCAAAGCGCCTTCTGCTTGCTTCTCGAGACGCGCCTGTTTCGATCACCAGGCGTTCAATTTCATCCATCGGCTGACCTCGGATTGCTGGAAGGTGCCCCGGATAATCTCCCAACCCTCCCTCAAGGGAGGATTGAAAGACTGAAGCTACACCCCGACGATCTCTTCCTCGTCGGCCCCGAAGGCCTTGAGGAGCTCGGCGTCGATCGGCGGCGAGTAGTCCATGTTCGGATCCTCCAGAAGTTCGCCTTCCTCGGAAAGCGTGCCCTCGGTGACCGCCTCGCTCAGAGGCCGGGCCTCGAGGATTACGTCCGAGATCTTCTGCGTCACGAGCCGGATCGCGCGGATCGCGTCGTCGTTGCCCGGGATCACGACATCGGCCATGTCGGGGTCGCAGTTCGTGTCCACGACCGCTACGATCGGGATGCCCAGCTTCCGAGCCTCGGCAACCGCGATCGACTCCTTGTTGAGGTCGACGATGAACATGCACGCGGGCATGCTCGTCATGTTGCGAATGCCTTCAAGGAACCGGTTGAGCTCGTCGCGCTCTTCGCGGCGCTTCAAGGCTTCCTTTTTGGGCAGGCGCTCCAGGAAGCCATCGGCTTCCATGCGGTCCAACTCTTTTAGCCGGTGAATGCGAAGCGAGATCGTCTTCCAGTTGGTCAACAAACCGCCAAGCCATCGCTCCGCGATCCAGTACTGTCCGGACCGCTGTGCCGCCTCTTTAATAGCCGCCTGAGCCTGCTTCTTGGTGCCGACGAACAGCACGTTGCCGCCGTCCTCCACGATCTTGCGGACGTATTCGAGGGCGTCCTCGAACAGCTTGATCGTTTGGTGAAGATCGATAATGTAAATGCCGTTGCGCGCGCCATAGATATAGCGCTTCATCTTGGGGTTCCACCGCCGGGTCTGGTGTCCAAAATGGACGCCCGACTCCAGCAGCTCTTTCATGCTGAGCTGTGCCATGCTTTCTCCAGGTTTTTCCTCCGAGCCGGTTGGATTTAAGCGCCGCTACCCCGAAGGGACCTGGCCGCGCCGCCGAACTCGTGTGTGATTGGATTCCGAGCGGTCATTGTACCTCGGGCCAAAATGCGCCATCCAATCTGCCCAGTAGGACCTGTAAGACCTATAGGGCTTTTAGGACTTATAAGACCCCAGACCCGATAAACTGCCCGCCATGTCCCGAAGCTTCCTTATCCCCGAGCCGATCGCCCAATACCTCGACAAAACCTTCCTCCGAGAGCCCGATGTTTTGAAGCGGCTCAGGGACGAAACCGCCGCCATGCCGAACGCCGGCATGCAGATCGGCCCCGATCAGGGCGCGTTCATGGCATTCCTGATCCACCTCACCGGCGCCAAACGGTATTTGGAAGTCGGCGTCTTCACCGGATACTCCTCCACCGTTGTCGCCCTCGCCCTCCCAGACCACGGCCAGGTTGTGGCCTGCGACGTCAGCGAAGAGTTCACGGCGACGGCAAGGCGCTACTGGAAGGAAGCGGGAGTCGACCACAAGGTAGACCTCCGAATCGCCCCCGCCCTACAGACTCTCGACACCCTCGTCCGCCAGGAAGAGCGGTTCGATCTCTGCTTCATCGACGCCGACAAGACGAACTACCTTGCCTATTACGAGAGCGCCGTCGGTCTCGTCCGTCCCGGAGGGCTGATCCTCATCGACAACGTCCTCTGGAGCGGAGCTGTCGCCGATCCGAGCAATCAAGAGGCCGACACCGAAGCCATCCGCCAAGTAAACGAGCGCGTGGCGACGGACCAGCGCGTTGACGCCGTTCTCCTCCCAATCGGCGACGGCCTAACCCTGGCGAGAGTGAAGTAAGCGGACCGAGAGGACCCAGTCGCGAGGAGAGAGGAACCCGGAATGGCCGTCGGCGTCTTAACAAAACGTCGCGACGGGTGAAAGATGGCGGCCTCTGTAAATAAGGTTGAAAGACTCGAACTCAAGGACCAATTTAAACACACCCTGGAAGAAGCCAGGATCGTACTTCCGGGCATCCAGGCGATCTTCGGATTTCAACTCATCGCCGTCTTCAACCAGCAGTTCGCCAAATCGCTAGACCCGACCGAGCAAAAGCTGCACTTCCTTGCGACGGCGCTGTTGGCCCTCGCTGCGATGCTCGCGATGACGCCGAGCGCCCTCCACCGCGAGGGCCAACCGGACTGCGTTTCGACCCGACTTGTAAGGCTGGCGACCCTCTGCCTGACCGGCGCCATGGTCCCGCTGTCCATCGGCCTGAGCATCGACCTGGCCTTGCTGGCCAAGATCATCTTCCAAGATGCGATGCTCGCGAGAATCCTTGGAGCCAGCCTTCTCGCCCTCGCCGTTCTCCTCTGGTACGTCATCCCGAACGTTCTTCGGCGCTACCTTAACGAGCGCACAGACGACATCCAAATTCAGCGGGAACCATCGTAGCTCAGGCATAATTCGGCTCTTATGACCGCCAAAGAATTGCTCGAATTCCAGCTCGACGATGCCGGCTACCAAGTCCAGAAGGGCTTTGACGGACTGCCCGACGACGTGTATGAACAGAAGGTCTCGCCCGAAGCGATGACGCCGCTCGATATGCTCGAGCACCTCACCGAAGCCTACATGGCCGTCATCGCCGAATCCAAAGGTGAGAAGTACGAGTGGGGCTCGTTCAAGGTCGAAGACCGCTCGCCCGCGAACCTGAAGTCGCTCTGGTCCGACTACCGGACCAGAGCATGTGCCGCTGTGCTCGACAAGGGGGACGCCGCGTCGCTAAAATCTGGCCACGCCTACATCGTGGGGCATGACTATTATCACGTGGGCCAGATTTGCGAGCTTCGGCTGAAGGCTGATCCCAGCTTCGATGCTTACTCGATCTATCGCCACTGATTGGCGAATACGATGTCTGGATAACTAAAGATGCGAGGCGACGAACTGACGCCCTGGCTGATCCGATACGGATACGAGCAGGGCGTCTTCCCGATGACTTTGGAGGACGGTAGCGTGGGTTGGTTCGAGCCAAAGCGCCGCTGTCTCTTTCCAATCGACCGAATCCATATAAGCCGCTCGCTGGCCAAAACGATCCGATCCGGCAAGTTCACAGTCACCTTCGATACCGCGTTCGAAGAAGTGATGCGAGGTTGCCTGCGGCCCGGAGACAACTGGATCAGTGAAGACTTCATCCGGGTCTACACCCTCATCCACCTCGAAGGGTGGGCTCATTCCTGCGAAGTCTGGCTCGAAGGCAAGCTGGTTGGCGGCGTATATGGTCTTGCGCTTGGTTCGTGCTTCTGCGCGGAATCCATGTTCCATCGGGAGACCGATGCATCCAAAGTCGCTCTCGAAGCCATGCTGCGACGCTGTCGTGAGTTCGGGTTCACGATCTTTGATGCCCAAGTCATGAACCCTCACCTCGCTTCGCTGGGCGCCATAGAGATTGCCAACGAGGAATACCTCCATCGGCTGGCTGCGGCGCTCAAGCGAAAGACGGCTTGGAGCCGCGTTAGTTGTGGTGGCTGAGATTTCCCAGCTTATCGACCATCCAAACCCCGCCGTGCGCATCGGGGCAGATGCGGTACGGGAATGACGAGTCCTCCGATCTCTTAGCACCTCCCGCGATGCCGACCGTGACCAGAACGGCGAGGAGGGCGATGACGATAGTGGCGATGAGCAAAGGTCGGTCCTTCATGATAGAAGTCTAAGTCCAACTCACGTGCCCGCATTTCGGTCGAATCACGATTTGCCGGCAAGTACACTGCCAGCGTTGGAATCCCTCTGGCAGCTAGATCAAGACGTTTTCCGAGCAATCCACGTCGGGCTCCATCGGGACTGGCTCGATCCAGTCTTCTGGTTCATCTCCACCACCGGGCTAGGGTGGGTCCAAGTCGTGCTCGTTCTTGCCGTACCGCTGGCCCTCGCGGGAAAAGTGGCCAAGGAAAACAAGCCCACCAAGACCGGCTGGCTTAAGCTCCTCGTCGCGGGTGCCTGGCGGCGATGGTCGAATCCGGCCTTCCTCGTTGGCCCGCTAGTTGGCGTCGTACTCCTGTCTGGGCTGGTCTTCGTGGCGATCCTAAAGCAAGTCCTAAACCGCGAGCGCCCCTCCCACCTCTGGTTCGCCCACCCGCAGGAGGATATTTACTCCTATAGCTACCCAAGTGGGCACACGACCACCTCCTTCGCCATCGCGTTCATTCTCCTTCTCGTAACGGCGAAGACACCGAAGGCTTGGCTCGGCTGGCTTGCGCTGTTGTGGGCTCTTCTGGTTGGTTTTAGTCGAGTCTATCGCGGGGTTCACTGGCCCTCCGACGTGCTCGGCGGACTCTTTGCCGGGCTGGTGTCTGCCTCGATCGTCTACCTCCTGATGAGACACGCGGCGAAGAAGGTGGCGCCGGAGGCTTAGATTTCTCTGCGGTATTCAAGGGCACTAAGCAGCGTCGCCGAGTCGGCGTAGTCCAACTCGCCTCCGACCGGCATGCCGTGGGCTAGGCGCGTTACTTTTATGCCCAACGGCTTTAGAAGTTTGGCCAGGTACAGAGCAGTGGCGTCTCCCTCGATGGTTGGATTGGTGGCGAGGATGACTTCTTCGGTGGGCTCGTCGCCGAGGCGCGCGATCAGCTCCTTTACGCGAAGATGTTCCGGCCCAATGCCATCCATGGGGCTTAGGAGGCCATGGAGGACATGATAGCCGCCTCGATACTCATGGATGCGCTCCATTGCGGCGAGGTCCCGGGGCTCTGCGACAACGCAGAGGAGATGTGTGTCGCGACGGGGATCCCGGCAGATCTCGCATAGCTCCATCTCGCTGATGTTTTGGCATCGCACGCAGAAGCGCAGCTTGGCCTTTGCGTTGCGAATCGAGTCGGCCAGCCGGCCCGCCTCGGCGTCGGTTACCCGCAAAAGATGATAGGCGAGGCGTTGGGCCGACTTCGGACCAACACCCGGCAACCGCTCTAGTTCGGCGATCAGTTCGGCGAGCGGTCGGGCGAAGAGCATCTTTTCGTGATTGGAAGTTGTGTTCGGAGGCCGGCTGGCGGAAAGGTCAAAGCTTCGGAGCCGAACCCTCAGGGCAGTGTTCTGAGCCGAGGGTCAGTCGGGACGGTCGGAACCTGCGACTCGCCCCCCGAGTTCCCGCTACAGCCCTTGGATGTTGGGCATGATCTCTTGGACTTTCTCGTTGCGCCGCTCGGTTGCGCGGTCGAATCCTTCCCGAACCGTCGTCAACACCAAATCTTCCAGCGCCTCGGCATCCTCGGGGTCGATGATCTCCTTAGCGATGCTGATCTTGATGAGCACGCCGGTGCCGTCGAAGGTTGCCTTAACGGGGCCCTTGTCCACTTCGATCCTCTCGAGCGCCAACTCCTGCTCGAGGGTCTGAGCGCGCGCCATCGCTTCTTGCGCCTGTCGCATCATATTGCCGCTGCCACCGGGCAAGCCAAAGCCTTTCGGAAGTTTCATGATTCGTTTTCTCGGGAAGGTTCCGGGGCCAAGATATCCTTGGCGAGTTGTTCCAGCCGCGCACCCTCCGCTGGCAATTCTACCGCCGCAACAGAGGTCGTAACGGCTGCTTGTCGGCCAACCGCATAACGGATGGTGTACGCCGGCCCAAAGTGAGCTCGGACCGCTTCCAAAACCGCCTTGATCTTTTCAGGCTTGTCTTGCATCCACTCGGAATCGAGAGATCGCACGAACTCGATGCAAATCTGGTCGCCGGTGTCTTCCGCCAGTCGAGCGTCCAGAAGTTTCATTCCCATGGACTTAGATTTGACGCCAAGCTGGGTGACCACGTTTTGCCATCGCTCGTCTCCGCTCTGGCTCGTTGGGACCACCTCGGGGGTCTTCTTTGGTTCGGTAGCTAACTTCTCGAGAGGAAATTTGGGGGCCGCCTCCGGTCTGGCGCGACCGGTTTCGGGAACTGGACGCGGCGGGGCGGACGCCTTGGCATCGCTAGGGGCGGACTTGGGCTGGGAGCTCATTGCTGGCTGGGTCGCCATTCGAACCAGCTCCGACTCGAGCCAAATTCGAGGAAGGGAAATGTCGCGGATGGATCGATGCGCTTCGCTGAGTGCCGATCTAAGGTTAAGCAGTCGTTCGCGCCCGAGCCTCGCCGCGGTTTCGTGAAGGACCGCTTCTTGGCCGGCATCCGAATTCGCAGCTGAATCGACGCCATAGGCGGCCCTCGTCAAGTCAGCCAGCCGGTAAAGCAAAGATTCCACCACCGAACGTGGATCTCGCCCCAACCGAAAGACTTCGGCGAGCACCTCGATAATCTTCGCAACGTCCGCGTCCTTTATCGCGAAAAGGAGTCCGTCGACCATCTCGTCGTTAATCAGACCCAACTGATCGTAGACTTGCGAGAGGGTGACTCTGCCATCGTCGCTGGTCAAGATCGCTTGTTCGAGGAGAGTAAGCGCGTCGCGATAGCCGCCGTCGGCCATTCGCGCCATGGCACTGATCGCGGCGGGCTCTGCCGAGAGTCCCTCGCCCTCGAGCACGTACTGCAGGCGTGCAACGAGATCGCCCATCGATGCGCGATGAAACTCGTGCTTCTGACAGCGTGACCGGATTGTCGCGGGAACCTTGTTGTATTCGGTCGTAGCGAGGATGAAAATGATGTGGGGCGGAGGCTCCTCGATCGTTTTGAGCAAAGCATCGAACGCCTTGCCGGACAGATCGTGAACCTCGTCGATGATAAAGACCTTGTAGCGGGCGATCATCGGCTGGTACTCGACGACCTCGACAATCTTTTCCCGGATGTCTTCCACTCCCGCTTCGCTCGCCGCGTCCATTTCGAGGACGTCCACACAGTTGCCGGCGGTTATTGAACGGCAAATTTCGCATTCGTTGTCGGGAGTGGGCGTTGGCCCGTGCTCGCAGCAGAGAGCTTTGGCCAGAAGTCGCGCCGTGGAGGTCTTGCCGGTTCCGCGCGGGCCGGTAAAGAGGTAGGCATGCGCGATGCGACCGGAGGATATTCCGTTCTGAAGCGTCCGGACAACGTGATCTTGCCCGACGAGGTCGCCGAAGGTCTGGCTCCGATATTTTCGGTAGAGCGAAAGGTAGGCCATTAACTCAGGGCGTGATGGAATTGAGTGGGTGAGGAGACGATGGAATTGATTGCGTTGCGGTACCGTTCAAGTCCATCAATTCCATCACCTGGATCAACTCCATCAGGAAAGAGCGCCGGGAAGATTGCATCGCACAGAGAACCAACTTACCGCTGCTCGCTTCCGCGCCTGACGGGATTCACCAGCCTGCTGCCGCGCAGTTCCCGGCGAGCCGCCTCAGGGCGGCCCGCCGAGGGCGCTTGGCCTCGTTTTACCTTACTTGCCGCGAAGGGCCGGCACGTCGATCAGCACGTCGTCGGAGTAGGTGTTAGTCTTGCCTGTCTCACGATAGTTCGCCGTCTTGAACACCGGGGTCTTGGACGCCCATTCTCCGCGCCGGAGAATCTGATCTCGAGTGATCGGCATCGAAGTGTAGACGACCCTTTGTCCGGGTCGAATCGACGTGTTCAGGAAGTTAGAGTCGGTCATTCCTTCTCCGTTGAACCCGAACTTGTCGGCTATATGAGGCGGTGCCATCCGCGCGTTGTAGTAGAACTCCAATACGCAGTCCTTCTTCGTGAAGGGGTACATCGTCGGATCGCGACTCATGTCGACCTTCTTATTGAATCTACGATTGCGGACGTACAACTCGTCCTGCATGAAGGTGATGTCCTTCGGAGGGTCCAAGTTAATGGCGTCCTCGGCGTCCCACTCCATTCCCGCGGGCTTCCCGTGAGGGAAATCTTTGTCGCGGAGAATGACCTTGATTCGGGTTCCTACGGGCAGAACATTCCAGGTTCCCTCGAACCGAATAACCTTCGGCTCGATGACCGTCGCCTTCACGCTAAAGCCAACGTCGAACGGAGGCTTCGTGTCGTAGGGGCTAACGTCGTACCAGTTGCCGGCCTTCCCTTCCGGAGAGTTTTTGGCAAACCAGCCGCGTTGCGCCATACGAACCAACGTCGTGTCCAAGTTGGCTTCGATCGTGTCTCGGTTCTGGCGGTTTGCGAACTCGCTGCTGTTGTCGGTGTACTTGGCGAATGCTTTGTCGTACAGCTTGTACAGAAGGTCCAGAGACTTGTCGGCTTCACCGTTCCGTTGATAAGCCCAGATCAGCAGATTGCGACGAGCCGGCATGATGTCGTCACGCTGCTCTGCCTTCTCGAACCACTCGACCGCCTTGGGGAAGTCGTCCTGGACCTTGTGGTACCACATCCACCCAGTCTCGAAGAACATCTCGTAGGTGTTGGGGTTCTGGTTGGCGCCTTCTTTGCCGAGGGCAAGGGCGGAAGGCACGTACCGCCTGTCGGAGCGTTGCTCTTCGTCGGTGAAGTTGTAGCCGATGTGCCACATGCCTGTCGCGTAGATGTCGATCTGCTTCGGGTCGAGCAGTGTGCAGAGTCGAATAATGGGCAACACGGCGTCGTAATTGCCGTCATCGAAGAAACCATCCGCCCGTACCCAAAGGATGCCCGCGAGGAATTCGCGGAATCCGAACAGAGACAGGAAGATTTGATCAGGTGCGAGCTGGCTAATCACGTTGCCGTGGCTCGGTGAATAATCCTTCTTCCACTTGGGGAAAATCACGTCCGCATGGAGCCATCCTTGAAGAACGGCCAGCACCAGCATGACTCCGAAGAGAGCGTTATTCCTTTTCATTCCTAAACCTCTCTGCGATCAAAGATCAGAATTCCTGCGATCAAGAGAATAGTTATGTACAGGACGCCGTATCCGGTGACCTGCAAGTAGTAAACCGTCTCATTCCGGATCATCTGTCCAGGGTTGATGATCGGATTCTTCGTGTCGTAGTTGGCGAAGTTCGGAAGCAGGGTCGTTACGAACTGAGCAACCTTCTGCATGATCGGGTTCTGGGTGTTCGACGAGATCGTGTCGTAAAGCGGGTTCAACACGGTTCCAATCAGCCACATCCCGATCGAGATGAAAAAGTTCACCAGCGGGGTCGTGAACGTGGAGAAGAAGATCGCCACGGAAGCGAGCACGCACATTTCCACGAAATAGAGCAGCGCCTGTCGTGCCAGCTCGAAAAGCTTGCCGATGTCGGGATGCTGGAACTTGTAGAAAAGCGCGATCATAACGATCGCCATGAGGCCGATCATCATGCCCAACGCGAAGACCGCGCCGAAATACTTCCCGAGCAAGAACTGCCAGCGTTGAACCGGCTTGCTCAAGATCGTGTAGATCGTGCGGCGCTCAATCTCGTTCGGGATCATGTAGACCGTCAAGATGATCGCGATGAGCGCACTCGTGAAGCGGAGCACGAAGAACATGGTCGAGACCATGGTGCTCGTCTCAGACCGCGCGGAAAGAACGCTGAGCGACGGCACGATGCTGAGCAACAAGACGCCGATCATGAGAATGACAAGCAAAACGCGACGACGAATCGCTTCGCCCAGCGTGGTGGTTGCTATTGAAAGAACGGCGTTCACTTCGCGGCCTCCACGATTTGCCTCTCGGCGGGCTTGTCACTAACAGTTTCGATGAAGAGGTCCTCCAGGCGCCGTCGCCGGGGAATGACGCTGATGACCTTGCCCTTGTTGGTTCGAATGCCGTCGAGAAGTGCGTTTAGATCGGACGTCTCGGTCATGTCGACGATGAGCCTTCCGTTGTGGAAGGACGTGATCGCCTCGGGCATCTTCACCGTGTCGGCAAAATCCTTGGTCACCCCATCGGCGATGATCTCGATTCGACCTCCGCTAAGCAGGTCTTCCAACCGGCCCTGGCGCTTGATCTTTCCCTTGTCGATGATCGCGACGCGATCGCAAATGCGCTCGACTTCGCTTAGCTCGTGGCTGGAGATGAAGACGGTGCGTCCCTCGTCGCGGAACTGAAGGATCAGGTCGCGGATTTCGGTATGGGCGATCGGGTCCAAACCACCCGTCGGCTCGTCGAGGAACAGCAGTTTTGGATCGTTCAAAAGACTCTGAGCGAGGCCAATACGCTGCTGCATGCCCTTCGAATACTGCGAGATCGTCTTCGTCTTGTCGCCGGCCAGATTGACCTTCTCCAAGAGCATCTGGAACTTCGCCTCGTCCTTGATGTGGAAAAGCGAACCATAGAATCGAAGGATCTCCAGACCCGTCATGTGCTCGTAATAGTAGGGGCGCTCAGGCAAGTACGAGATGACCTTATGGACGTTCATGTCCCCGATCTCCTGGCCGAGGACATAGCCCTCGCCCGAAGTCGGGTAGATGATGCCAAGAAGCATCTTGATCGTAGTCGTCTTTCCGGCTCCGTTAGGACCCAGAAAGCCAAAGATTTCGCCCTCTTCGACCTCTAGATTGAGGTCGTCGACGACGTTCACCTTGCCGTGCAGACGCGATCGGTAAGTTTTCGTAAGATTTCGGGTTTCGATGGCGGCGGCCAAAGGCTGCGCACCTCCTGGTATTAAATCGGGGCGAGTATACCGGTTGGCGCGGAACGCCGACCTTCTCCCTCCCAACAAGAGGGGATCAAAAAGAGTGCCGATGGAGCCAAGGAATTTCAATCTCCGACAACTCCGAGCCATCTTGCGGGGAACTCAGCAACAAATAGCCTTGCTGTAGAGCCGGACTTGGCGTAAAACTCTTACCAACCAAGGGGCCAAGGCGGTCGCGCGGCGAAGTCGCCGCAAAGAATCTGCCAAGTCTTGGTGGAAGCCTTGTGGGAACGTGCTTTGCTCTCCTTTCAACGTTCCCACATTTTTTTGCTTTCAGATCAGCTCAAAACGAGCGAGCGCAAAACGACACGCCATTAGGCTCCCGGGACAGCGCAAGCCAGCCTCAGAGTTGGAATCCCGTTGAGTCTCTACTACGGAACCTTCAGCGCCTAGCGATTTTCGATGGGCACGTAGTCGAGATTCTTTTCGCCTTCGTAGATGACCGTCGGGCGGATGAGGCGGTTGTTGGCTAGCTGCTCGATGGCGTGGGCGCTCCAGCCACTTACTCGCGCGACCACGAAGATCGGAGTGTAGAGGTCGATTGGGATACCCAGAAGGTAGTACGCGTAAGCGGCGGGGAAGTCGACGTTCGGGTGGAGATTTTTCCGCTCGAGCATGGTCTTCTCCAGAATATCGGCGATATCGCCGAACTGGGTGTTGCCCTTCTCACGGCCAAGTTCCTTGGCCACCTTGGTCATGTACATAGCTCGACTGTCGCCCTTCTTGTATTCGCGATGGCCAAACCCCATGATCTTCTTCTTGGTGGCGAGAGCGTCGTCGATCCAGGCTTGTGCCTTATCGGCCGAGCCGATTTCGAGGATCATCTTCATGGCTTCCTCATTCGCGCCGCCGTGCAAGGGCCCGCGGAGAGTGCCGATGCCAGACACGATGCCCGAATAAAGATCGCTCAACGTAGCCACCGTGACGCGGCACGCGAACGTCGAGGCGTTGAACCCATGCTCCGCGTAGAGCGTGAGCGAGGCGTCCATGGTGAGGGCGGTCTTCTCGTCGGGCTCAGTCCCGTTAATCAGATAGAGGAAGTTCGCGGCGATGCCGAGATCGGCGCGCGGAGCCATCGGCTCTTGGCCCTGGCGGATGCGGTGGCCGTTGCCCACCATCGCGGCCGCCTTCGCGACGATTCGGACCGCTTTGCGGATGTTGGCGGCACCGTCGGTCGAAGGAACCGTATAGTCCGGATCGAACGGCGCAAGAACCGAGTACGCGGTTCGGATCGCGTCCATCGGGTGGGTCGTCTTCGGCAATGCCTTCAGAGCGGTGTAGACCGCGTCGGGAACTTGATACTCGGCGGCGAGGGTCTTCTTGAACTCGGCAAGGTCGGACTGCGAAGGCAGGCTTCCGTGGATCAGAAGGTATGCGGTCTGCTCGAAGGAGCCCTTCTCGGCTAGATCGTGGACGTCGTAGCCGCGATACTGGAGCGAGCTACGGTCGCTGTCGATGTCGGAAATCGTGCTGATTCCAGCGACGACGCCTTCGAGGCCGGGCGAATAATTCTCGTATTTGGGGGCAGTTGGTGCGCTCATGATCTTCTTTGAAAAGCGGTCTTGGATTGAGGCAGAGTTTACCGAATCTGTCCCGGTGGCTACCGTTTCGTGGCTGAACTGACATTTCGGGACTTATGACCCTTCGCCATGAACCGGGAATCCGCTAAGATCGTCAAATGCTCCTGCTTTCCGCGTTGCTTTTGGCGCACGCTTCCGCGCCCGACCCATCCTTCGACCCTGGGCCCAGCCCCTTTTTGATGCGGCATCCTACGATGAACCGCACGGAGATCGTGTTCTCCTTCGGAGGCGACTTATGGTCGGTGCCGCGTTCTGGCGGAGATGCGGTGCGCCTGACGACCAATCCCGGCCTCGAGATTGATCCATTCTTCTCGCCGGACGGCACCATGATCGCCTTCAGCGGTTCGTACGATGGCAATCGCGACGTCTTCGTCGTTCCGGCGGCAGGTGGGGTGCCGAAGCGGCTGACTTACCACCCGTCTCCCGACGTAACCGTCGGCTGGACGCCGGACGGCAAGTCCGTGCTGTTCGCCTCCTCTATGAACACTGCCACCGACCTGCCAAGGCTCTACACGGTCTCAGTCAATGGCGGAGTTCCCAAGGCACTGCCACTGCCGAGCGGCTCCCAGGGCTGCTATTCGCCGGACGGACAGAAGCTCGCCTACGTGCCCGGCATTAAGTGGGAGCCAGGGTGGAAGCGGTACCGTGGCGGGCAGACCTATCCGATCTGGATCGCCCAGCTTTCCGATTCGAAAGTCAAGGAGATTCCGCGTCAAAACACGAACGACGAGCAGCCGATGTGGATCGGAAGCAAGATTTTCTATCTCTCCGACAAGCACGGCCCAGTCGGCTTGTGGTCCTACGACACTGCATCGGGCAAGGTAAGCGAGGAGATCGCCGGTTCCGGCTTCGATCTAAAGTCGGCGTCGGCAGGTCCCGATGGCATCGTCTTTGAGAAGCTCGGCGCGATTGGAATCTACAATCCAGAGACCCATCAGGCGACGAGAGTCAAGATCACGGTGCGAGGCGACTTCCCAGAAGTCCGCCCTCAGTTCAAAAGTTTGGCCACCGCGATCGACGGCGGCGGCATCTCTCCGACCGGCCAGCGCGCTCTGCTCTCCGCCCGGGGGTGGGTCTTCACGGTTCCCGCTAGCAAGGGCGACGCCCGACTGGTGAGCAACACCCAAGGCGTGCATCGCCGCGATCCGGCCTGGTCGCCCGACGGCAAAACCATCGCCTACATCAGCGACGAGAAGGGCCAGCAACAGCTCTCGCTGGTCGATCAAGCGACGGGCAACGAGCGGTTCGTGCCTCTCGGAGACGCGGTTCGCTATTACTACACGCCCAACTGGTCCCCCGATTCGAAGACCATCGCGTACACCGACCACGCCCGCAACGTCTGGATCGTAGACGTCGCCACGGGCAAGAACACGAAGGTCGATAAGAGCATCTTCATCGATCCGCGCTTGAATCTCGCGCCGAGTTGGTCGCCGGATTCCAAGTGGCTGACCTACGTTCGCGACACCGAAAGCCACATGAAGGCGGTGTTCGTCTACAGCACGGAAACCGGAAAGGCGACTCAGATCACGGACGGTCTGGCCGATGCGGACAACGCGATTTTCGATCGCGATGGTAAACACCTTTACTTCACCGCGAGCACATACGTGGGTGAAGCGGCGAGCTGGCTCGATCTCTCTAGCTACAACAATCCGAACGTTCTGAGCAGCGTGTACGCGATCGTTCTGCGGAAAGATGGGCCGAATCCATTGCAGCCACAAAGTGATGAGGAGACTCCGAAGGATGTCAAGCCGGCTGCGCCGGCGGCGGACGATGCGAAATTCCGCCTCGACCTCGACGGTATCGAAGATCGGATCATAGCTCTGCCGATGCCGCAGGGCGTCTACGTACAGCTTGTTGCCGGTCCGGCAGGCAGCTTCTTCGCGCTTCAGCAGCCTCCCCGTGCGACGCCGGTTTCGCCCGGCTTCGCGGGCACGCTCCTAAAGTTCAGCTTCGCCACGCGAAGGCCGATGCCGTTCGCCCAAGGCGTCGTTGGAGCGTTTGTATCGGCGGACGGCACCAAAATGCTCGTCCAGTCGGCGGCCGGGGGAGCCATTGTCTCGACGATGGCGCCGGCGGGTCCCGGCGAGGGGGCGATTGATCCCTCCGGCATGCGGGTCAAGATCGACCCAAGGGCCGAGTGGAAGCAGATGTTCAACGAGGTCTGGACAAACGAGCCAATGATGCTCTACGCTCCGAACCTCCACGGCATCGATGCCGAGGCCATGCGCCGCCGCTACGAGCCTTTCCTGGGGAACATCGCCTCACGCGACGACCTCAATTACCTGTTCACCGACATGACCGGGGAAATCTCAATCGGCCACATGTGGGCCAGCGGAGGAGATATCCCCGGTAACCGAGGCGTCCCCGGTGGGCTACTCGGCTGCGACTTTGCGTTCGAGAACGGCCACTATCGGTTGACTCGCGTTTACAACGGAGAGCGCTGGAATCCGGGACTCTACGCACCGCTTGCCCAGCCGGGCGTGAACGCCAAGACCGGCGAGTACCTGCTCGCGATCGACGGCAAACCGCTCAGCGATTCGAACGATATCTACGAGACGCTGGAAGGCAAGGCGGGTAAGCAGGTCAAGCTCAAAATTGGCCCCACGCCGGACGGAGTGGGTTCGCGAGAGGCCACCGTGCTGCCTATCGGCAGCGAAGACGCACTGAGAGCGAGGGCTTGGGCCGAGGACAATCGCCGCCGCGTCGCGGAAGCGACGGGCGGCAAAATCGGCTACGTTCACGTCCCGGACACCAACGTCGGCGGGTGGGTCGAGTTCACGCGGTACTACTTCGCCCAGGTCGGCAAGAGCGGCGTGATCGTGGACGAGCGGTTCAATCACGGCGGCCTCATCAACGACTACATGGTCGATGTGATGGGCAAGTCCTTGGACGGATACTTCCAGCCTCGCTACGGCAAGGAGTGGCCGACGCCCGGCGCAGCGATCTACGGACCGAAGGTGATGCTGGCGAACCAGTTCTCCGGCTCGGGTGGAGACATGTTCCCGTGGCTCTTCAAGCACCGCAAGCTTGGACCCGTGATCGGCAAGCGCACTTGGGGTGGACTCGTGGCTGCCCAAACCTTCCCGCTCGTGGACGGGGGATCGGTGAACTCGCCCGACATCGCCTTCTACAACCCGTTCAACGGCACGTGGGACGTGGAGGGTCACGGAGTGGATCCCGACATCGATGTCGAGGTCGATCCTTACCTCTGGCGACAGGGACGCGACGCGCAGCTCGAAAAGGCGATTGCGGTAATTCAGGAGCAGTTAAAGAACTACCCGCCGCTTCCCAACAAGAAGCCAGCGTATCCCGATAAGTCGAAACTGGGCGGCTGATTTCCTCCGCCCAAGCCCCTTCCTTGGAAACAAACCGTCCCGAGGAAAGGGGCTGGACCGCCTGCGATAGAATGTATTCGTGAAGTGCGAAAGATCGATTGGCGAGCTTGTGTGACCTCGACCATGAATTGGCGGCTCTGCTAACTGACTGTAATTCCGGACTCGCCTGGATCCCAAGAGAGCGCGGCGCGCATTTTAGAGTGCGGTGGCCTGCCACCGCTATTCTGAGTGATCCTGTGAGCGTCGGACGGCACACGTAGGCGGGTGTGCCCCTGAACCAAGCGTGTGTATGCTTCGCACATAGAGAAGCCCCTCCCTCAGAATGGTTTGATTCTGAAAGAGGGGCTTCGGACTTACTTGATCTCGACGGAAGCGCCGGCTTCTTTGAGCTGAGCGGCGATCTTGTCGGCGTCGTCCTTGGACGTGGCCTGCTTGACCGGCTTCGGAGCGCCGTCGACCAGGTCCTTAGCTTCTTTGAGGCCGAGGCCGGTGATCTCGCGGACCGTCTTGATGACGTTCAGCTTGGCATCGCCAGCGGCCGTGAGAATGACGTCAAACTCGGTCTTCTCCTCTTCCACGGGAGCGGCAGCAGCGCCTCCGCCCATGCCAGCCATCATAGCCGGGTTGAACGCGCCCATGGGCGCGGCGGCGGTGACGCCGAACTTCTCTTCAAGAGCCTTCTTCAGCTCGGACAGTTCGATCGCGGTGAGTCCGCTGATCGATTCGACGATGGTGTTGATATCGGTTGCCATTTTTGTTTCTCTTTCTTGGTGTATCGGTGAGGGGGAAAGGGGGTGAGGGGGTGAGGGGTAAGGCTGTTTGCCTTACGCGCTACTCCTTACTCTCCTCCGCTTCGGGAGCGGCCTCAGTGGAATTCGTGTCGGCGGAGGTCTCCGCAGGTTCGTCGGGAGCGGGCGTCGCGGCTTCCGGCTGAGCATCTTCAGCGACGGGAGCAGCTTCCTCCGCAGATTGAGCTTCGGCCTCGGGAGCGGCTTCGGCAGCGGGAGCCTCGGGGGCTTCTGCAGGGGCGGTAGCGTCCTCCCCCTTCGACGCGGGCGCCGGAGCGCCTTCGCTTGCCTTGTCGGCGACCGCATAGATCGTCCGAATCGGGTCGGCGTAGATCGCCTCGATCGTTCCCACGAGTTGACTGAGCGGAGCGGCGATCGTTCCGATCACCTGGGCGATTAGCACGTCGCGTGGCGGTAGCTCGGAGAGCTGCTGGACATCCTTCGAAGTGAAGGCCTTGCCTGCGAAGTACCCACCCTTGACCACGAGCTTCTTGCTCGTGCGGGCGAAATCGACGAGCGCTTTCGCGACTTCCGATTCCTTCTCGTACACGAACGTCATCGCCGTCGTGCCGTTATGAAGGTCGGCCGGCATGTTCGCCGCGTCGTCTCCCGCCGCAAGGCGGAAGAGGGTGTTCTTCACGACATGGATCTCGCCACCCTTCTTGCGAAGGTCGCGGCGAAGTCCCTGCATCTCCTTAACCGTCAATCCGCGATAATCCGTAAAGATCACGCCGACGGACTTTGCGTACCACTCGCGCGCCTGCTCGATAGTTTTGGCTTTTTGGGCTGTTGGCATAAAGTGCGCACCTTGCCCCGAAAAAAGAAAACGGGCCTTCGCCGTAACCGTGGCGAAGACCCGCGCTCCAAGGCCGCCCCTCGTGGGAGCGATCTCCAAACTCGATTGTCCTCTCCTCGGCGGGCCGGTCTTTTCGGACCGTTACGGCTTGAGCCACCTGCTTTCTTCAGAGCTGTGCCCGAATTATGGCACATTTCTCACGGGAGTCAGGATCTGCTCCTCCCGTGATTGAACGAGCTAGGATGCGAGCCGTCGAGGCGTACCTTCTTCGCCGGACATTAAAGACTCCAGTGGAATGTTCAGACCCCTGTGGAGGCGCATGATCATAACTTTGGTCAACCTCTTCTTCCCGGAAAGCACCTCCGACACCCGGCTCGGCGCGCCGATATAAGGCTCCAAATCTTTGTTTCGCAGATTGCGTCGCTCCATCTCGAAGCGAATCGCCGCCTGCGGCGTCGGCAGCGGCACGGGATGATGCTTCGATTCGTATGCCTCGATAAGAACGGCGAGGGTGTCGAGTTCGTCGCCCTCGGGCGTGCCAGCGGATGATCCCCACAGCGCAGCCACCCTCTCCAGGGCAATGGACAAGTCTTCGTCGTTCTTGATTACGATCACGGTTACCGTGTTCATATGGTCTCCAATTGTTTCCCGCTTAGCTTTGAATATTCCGCATGCGTTCCGAACCATCGATAGAACAGCAAAGGGCGGGCGAAGTCGATCAGGCAGATGAGTCGATAGTGCGTTCCCTTGATATTGAAGATAAGTCGGTCTCCAACCAAATCGGCCGAGGGAAAGTCTCCTCTTACCGCCGCGAAGGAGTTCCAGGCCGCCTTCTCCGCGGTTTTGTGAAACGCAAGAAGATCGTCTTTCGCAGCGCCGTGATTTACTGGCCAGCGATTCAACTGGCTCCGTGCGATCACTCTCACTGACATGTATTCTACGGCGGACTCTACAAATAATGTAACAAATCTTACGTTTTCTGAATATAAGTGTATTCCGCATAGACGTTTCTTGACGGTCCCGCCACCCAGCAACTGGCTCAACGGGATCTGCACTTCCCTATGGTCATTTTCAGCTCCGATGGCGTAGAGTGCCTTTTTGTCGAATGAGACCCATTCTGTCGGGAGCCTGAAACCCAATTACCGAACCTGCCGTGTTATAATTCCGGCAGCCGCGCTTCACGCTGCCAACACCCCCATGAAACGATTTTTCAACTGGGTCAAAGCTCTCTTCAACCGGGGCATGGACAAGCTCGAAGATCCCGAGATCATGCTGGATCAAGCCCGGCGGGATATGCAGGGCACGCTTATCGCCAACCGCGAGCGCGCTGTGCAGGCGATCACGCAGAAGAATCGCCTGCAGAACATGCTCGACGACACGCGAAAGAAGTCCGCGCAGCTCGAGAGCCAGGCGACGATGGCGCTGAAGCAGGGCAATCGCGACTTGGCGACCCAGTTCATGCGCGAAAAGATGAACAACGACGCCACTATGGCGACGTTGCAGCAGAGCTACGACCAGGCGGCGGCGACCGTCGAACAGGTCAAGGTCGCGATCAAGCGTCAGGAAGAGGAGGTCCGTAAGAAGACCGCCGAAGCGCTCGCCCTCAAGGCTCAGTGGAAACAGGCACAGATTCAGAATTCGATCTCCAAAGCCCTGGACGGGCTTACCTTCGAGAATCAGTTCGAAGGGTTCGGAGCCGCTCAGGAAAAGATTCGCGACATGCAGAGCGAAGCTGCCGCTCGCCAGGAAATGCAGGCCGGATCCCTCCAGGGCAAGATCATGGAGATGGACGACAAAGCCCGCGACATGGAAGCCGAGGAAGAGCTGACCAAGCTGGAGGAGCGACTAGGTCTCGCGAAGCCGGCCGCCGTCGCCGAGCCGCAGGACCTCACAGTCTCCGCATCGGCAGGCGCCGTCGGCACGGACCCTGCGAAGGATGCTGCGACTCAAAGCGAAGCGGAGAAGCAACTCGAAGAGCTGGAGCGCAGGATGGGCGGCACGACGGGGCAGTAAGGGAAGAGTCCTGACTATTGAGTTGAGGATGAAGGGGCGGCGGCCTGCCGATGAGTCGCTCTCTCAATACTGAATCCTTTTCCTGCTCACTTCGCCTCGACCGGGATCCCGCCCTCCGCCCCGACCGCGAACACGTAGTCGTCCTTGCTGATCTTCTCAGTTGACTCGGCGACCTCGCCGACCGCCTGCCAACCTTCCCAAACGGGGCTGGTCGTCTGCCGCCAATACACCACATACTTGACTCCCGGCTTCGCCGTCCAGTGAACGCGGGTGTCGTATCCTTGCTTCCGGTCGACTCGCACGCCAGTCGGCTGCTCGTCCGCCATCGCAAGCGAGGCCATCGAGGCCAGATTCACGCGGGCAACATTCGCTAGATAGTTCCAATCCTCAAACTCCGGCAGGTCGTTTGGCGTGTGTTGCCGAGTGTATTCCTCGTTCGGCTCGACGAACCGGACCGCCGTGAAGCCTTCGTCATTGAACGAGCTGTGATCCCCGCCGCGCCCGAATCGATCCTTCCGGAAAACCAGCTTGACGCCGAATGACTTCCGGCCCGCCTTCAAAGCGGCTTGCCGGGCGACTAACTCGATGAATCGCGCGCACTCCCTGCCCTGATGGGTTGGCACCTCTTCAGAGAAAACACGGATGTTCGCGTCGTCCTTCCCGCCTTCGAGGTTTGAACTTGCTCCAACCATGTCATTGCTAAGGACGGCATCGATCTTCCAGTTTTGATCCTTTGCATGCTTCGCAAGGGCGCGCGACCCGAGCAGGCCCTGCTCCTCCCCGCTGAACGCGCAAAACACCAGGGTCTGATTCCACTGCCTCTGGCTCATCACCCTTGCCAACTCCAGGGTTAAGGCCACCCCGCTCGCATCGTCGTTCGCTCCCGGCGCGCGGCCCGCCGTCAGATCGGCCTCCTTCATGTTGATCGAGTCGAAGTGCCCCCCCACCATCACCCGCCGGTCCGTCTTGCCCGGAAGCGTGGCGACGACCTCGACGACCTCTTTGTCGGCGGGGATCCGCTGACCCTTATGAATCTGGTACCGAAACAGCTCGACCTGTAATCCGGGGATCTTCTTGAACTCCCCAACAAGCCAATCGGCCGCTTCGAATAGCGTCGGATTGCTCGTGTTTCGGTCATGCCAAGAGGCAAGCTTCTCTACCGTCGCCTGCATCCGCTTTGGGTCGACTTGCCGGAGGAGGTCGGCATAGCCGGGAGCGGGAGCGAGGGCAAGCGCGGCAAGTAGCAGCATCATAAGATGCTTTTACCCGCTCCGACTAGGGTAAGCCTGGTGAGCGGTTGGCGTGCGGTCGGAGCGACTGAAGCAGGTCCATATGTAGGTAAGAGAAGACGATCTCCAGGATCCCCCGCGGAGCTTTGGGTGAACATCGCTTACTTGCTAACCCCGTCGATCGCCAAGGTGTGACCCTGCGAAACCGGTCCCGATGCCATCTCGATCTCTAAGACCGATCCCTCCTGGCTAGGACCCGATTCGACGAACGGCATGTCGATGTGGTAGTTGCCCGGAATAATCGTCCACTGAGTCGTGGGCCGCCCATCGAGCATGACCCGCTGAAGACTGAAGGACGGGCCGATGTGGACGCGCACCTTCCAGGACCGATTGACCAAAGCGCCCTGGAA
>JBBSFL010000016.1:0-21643 GCA_038238735.1 Fimbriimonadales bacterium
GGTCGTATCGGCGCAAAAATCCGGAAATCGTTCCCTCTCCAGCCGGCAAGGTCAAAAAACGACCATTGCGTTCAGGCTCCGACGCGGTCGCGGTATTGGACCGCTTCGCTTAGGTGCACCTTCTCGACCCGCTCAGCGCCCGCAAGGTCGGCTATTGTTCGCGATACCTTGAGGACGCGGTCAAAGACTCTGGCCGAGAGATTCATGCGGGTTGTGACTAGCCGCATGAAGTCTTCGCATTCCTTGTCCAGTTCGATCAGTTCGCGAATCTCGCGGGGTCCCATTTTGGAGTTCGTCCGGTGCGTTCCAAGCCGCTGATTCTGTACCAAGCGCGCCGCCGCAACTCTTTCGCGAATTGCTGCGGAACACTCGCCCGGCTTTGCGCCCAGTAGCTCATCGGGCTTCAGGCGGGGCACTTCGAGATGGAGATCGATTCGGTCCAGAAGAGGTCCCGAAATTTTCGTGGCGTACCTCCCGCAGACCGTCGGAGACGAGACGCACTGCTGTTCTGGCAAACCCTTGAAGCCGCATGGGCACGGATTCATGGCACCGACGAGCATGCATTCGGCGGGGAACGTGATCGTATTTTGAACTCGCGCTACGGTCACGACTCCATCCTCCAGCGGCTGTCGAAGCGCTTCCAGAACCTGCCGGTCGAACTCGGGCATTTCGTCTAGGAAGAGCACCCCGTGGTGGCCCATGCTGACCTCGCCCGGCTTCGGATTCTTTCCTCCGCCGACGATTGCGGCGTGGCTGGCACTGTGGTGCGGCGAGCGAAACGGCCGCTCCCAAATAAGGCCCTGGCGGCCACCCTTCAGGCCACAGGCCGAGAAGATTCGTGTGACTTCGATGGACTCGCTGAGGGACAAGGGAGGCAGGATAGTAGGCAAACGACGAGCCAGCATGGTCTTGCCCGAGCCGGGGGGCCCGACCATCAGCACATTGTGCCCGCCCGCGGCGGCGATCTCCAGCGCCCGGATCGCCTGCCGCTGGCCCTTCACGTCTGCGTAGTCGACGTTGTACTCCGGGAGTCTAGCCGCAGGCTCATCTTGGAACCGGAACGGCGTCAGCAGCATTGATCCGTTCAATAGTTCTGCCATGTCGATTAAACGCTCTATTCCGTACACTTCCAACCCAGGCGCGACGGAGGCCTCGGAGGCATTGGCGATCGGAAGAATCAGCCGGCGGAAGCCCTTCTCCACCGCCATCAGGGCCACACTTACGGCCCCGTCGATCGGCCGCAACAGCCCGTCGAGACCGACTTCGCCAATAATAAGCGTCTCTTTCAACTCGCTAAGCGGAACTTGGCCGTCTGCGGCAAGAAGCGCGGCCGCAATGGGAAGATCCAGCCAGGGGCCCTCCTTTCGCAGGTCGCCGGGCGCCAAATTACAGATGATCTTACGGCCCGGAAACGACAGGCCCGAATTCTTCATCGCGGTGCGGACCCGTTCTTTGCTGTCCTCGACTGCCTTGTCGGGGAGCCCTACCATGATAAATAGCGGCTGACCGCCCTGAAGGTCGACCTCGATCACGATCGGCAGCGCGTCTATGCCCACAAGGGTTGCGGAGTGTGCCTGCGCGATCATCGCCAAACAGTATCCGATTTTTGGCGACTTAGTACTAGCATTCGTTCCCCGCGAGGTCGCTAATCGAGTAGAACCACTTGCGTGGCAGGATCGGCAACGAGCAGGATCGTCTTTAAACGCACCTCCCCGCGAGACATCAAGATGCGTGAACTAATCGTCGCCATCGACGATCTGCCCGAACAGATCGTTATGTTCGGAGACTCGGCCTCTTTCGACGTTCCGGCGGGCGAACACCAGGCCAGGGTCACCAATCGGCTCTTTACTAAGCGCATGACGCTTTACACGGAGCCCGATGAAACCGTGTTTTTGCAGGGCGCGAACGTCGGCGGTGGATGCTTTGCCGCCACGCTCATCATGGGCGGCACGGGTGCTTATCGCGTCTCGCTGGAGCGATTTTAACTTCGCGTTGGAAGCTTGTCCAGATGGCGGACGATGTGAATTCGCAGAGGCGCCTGCCCGCCGCGTGCGATCGCGTTTTCTAACTGGGCGTCGACCTCGGTAGCAAGTCCGGTGACTGCGTTCAGGGTAAGTGTTTCGGTGGCGCGCTGCGGCTTGTCGGTCCCTTGTTCTTCGAAAATGAGCTCCCAGCGCTCACCATCTCGCAGATCGGCAAGCTTTCGCCGCAACCACTTCGCGGTAACTGGAACTCCTTCCGTTCCTCCCGTCTGAGCCACGCCTGTCATTAGCGCCGACAAAGGGGGATGGAGGGGGCGCTCCAGTCGAAGCTGCTGTTTCTCGGCGAGAGTGTCCGCCAGGACGGAATCCATCTCGCCTCCTCGCTGCCAGATTTCGCGATGAATATCCGGTTTCTCGTCTTTCGGTCCCGGTACCTTTTGGCCGTCGACGATGGACTCGGTCATTAAGCGGCCAACTTCGACGGTGTAGCTGTCCGGGCCAGCCTCGATGACTTTGCAAGTCAGGCGGTAGTGGTCCTCCTCGATGATCGTTGCAGGCTCGTCGGGCAGCGCAAGACTGACTGTCTCCGTCGCCGACCAAGCATCGTCGACCCGAAGATGGAGCCGCGTCACGGCCATCGCCGCGAACGTCGCGAAGATCATGGGGCCGTCTCTACCTTCTGTTCGCCCGGCTTCAAGAAGCCCGCCTTCCGAGCCGCTTCTTCTCGCCCGGCTGGAGTGTCGCTGTGGGCGTTTTCCTTCGTTAGCTGCTCGCGCTCCTTCTCGGCGGCTCGCATCTGACCCTGAGCCTGGTCGGCTTTCGATTTCTGTTGCCGGTACATCTGCCAGGGTCCCCGGCTAAGATATAGGCCCGTGCCCACCGCCGCTCCGATGAACAATACGATAAAGATTGCGCGTGCTTCCTTGCTCATTTCACCACCTGCGTCATGATCAGATTCGTGTTCCCCACCGTCCCTGGTGGCACCCCCGCCGTTACAATGACGTGGTCTCCCATTTTAAGACGCTTGAAGCGCAGAAATCCATCTATTGAGCGAGAAATTGTTTCATCCGTTGTATCGGGAAGTGCGATGGTGATCGCTTCGACTCCCCAAACCACCGCCATTTGGCGCTGGACGCGCTCGCTGTAGCAAGCGCACAGGATCTGCGCCTTGGGCCGGAATTTACTTACCAGGCGAGGGGTTTGCCCGCTCGCCGTCGTGGTTAAGATCGCGGCCGGCTTGAGAAGATTGGACAGGCCGGCTACCGCGTGGGCGACGGCCTCCGTGTGGCCCATTACAGTATTGGATCGATCATCGAAGTTCTGCTCGATGCGCCGTCGGTCGTAAATGGTCTCCGCCTTCTCGGCAATCCGCACCATCGTTTTCACGCACTCAATCGGATACGCGCCGGAGGCAGTCTCGCCCGATAGCATCACAGCATCGGTGCCGTCGAGAATCGCATTCGCGATGTCGGTGGTTTCGGCCCGGGTCGGCCTCGAATTGACCATCATCGACTCCAGCATCTGGGTGGCCGTGATCACGGGTTTCCCAGCCTCCGTGCAGCGGTCGATGATCCGCTTCTGCGCGATCGGCACGTCCTCCATGTCCATCTGCAGGCCCAGATCGCCCCGCGCGACCATGATGACGTCCGCCGCCTTGAGGATGCCGTCGATCTCCTTCAGCGCCTCGCGAGTTTCGATCTTTGCGCAGAGCTTGATGCTAGGATCGAGACGGTCCACTATGCGTCGGAGGTCCCGGCAATCGGTGGGATCCTTGACGTAGCTGAGGGCGATGAAATCCACTCCCGCGCGGGCCGCCTCCTGAATGTCGTCCATGTCCTTGCTTGTCAGAGCGGGGACGTCGAACACTTTGCCAACTAGGGTAACGCCCTGCCGGCTTTTGACTTGACCGCCGTTCACGACTTTCGCGTTGAACTTCAAGCCGACGGCTTCCGTGATCTTCAACTCCACGTTGCCGTCGCCAAGGAGAAGTCGTCCGCCGATGTGCAGGGCGTACAAGATTTCATTCTGGGCGATTGGAATCTGTACTTCCTCGCCCGCCCCAAGCGAAACGATGTGCCCAATAACTAGATCGAGGCTCCCGCCCTTCAGGTCGCCGATCCTAAACTTTGGGCCCTGAAGGTCGACGAGGATCGCCACGGGAGCTAACCGGTCGCTTAACTCGCGGATCCACCCGACCCAGCGATGTTTGGCTTCCCAATCGCCATGGCTGCAGTTGAGTCGCGCCACATTCATCCCCGCATCGATGAGCGCCCTTATTCGGTCGCGAGAATCCACCGCCGGCCCAAGCGTACAGACGATTTTCGTGCGCCGTCTCATCTGCCTGGATTATGCCTAGGCGCGCGGGTTTCAACTCCGCCCACTAAAGCTCAGACCTTGCCGACTGTTTAGCCGCCACCTTCCGGCGCGCGAGTAATCGGCTGTACTGACGACTTAGGGTGTTCGTGACCCGACGCTCAACCAGGTTGTCGATGAAGAATTCCCACATGTGAGCCTGGTTGACGCCGGTATGCCCGAGGTCGGGACCCGCCATTAGATTGAAACTCTTGCTCGCCGCTTGCAAGGCAGCCACGAACTGAAGAGTATTCGAGGGGTGGACATTGTTGTCTGCGGTGCCGAAGTAGAGCAGCAGGCGGCCCTTCAGGTTCTTCGCGAGCTTAATTGCTGAGCCCGCGTCGTAGCCTGCGGGGTTGTCCTGAGGGACGTCCATGTAGCGCTCGGTGTAGATCGTGTCGTAGTTTCGCCAGTCGGTCACCGGGCTGCTCGCGGCTGCGGCCGCGAAGGCTTCGGGATGCCGCAGGAGAGCAAGCGCGGAAGCGTAGCCTCCGTAAGAGGTACCGAAGATTCCCACATGCTTGGCGTCTACGTAGGGTCGCTTCGCCAGTTCGAGAACACCGGCTGCCTGATCGTCGATCTCGGGCACGCCAAGGTTTCGATACAGGGCCTGTTTGAACGCAGCCCCGCGCCCATCCGTCCCCCGTCCGTCGATATTGACAAACAGAAACCCGAGCTCGGTAACCGCGTTCGGGGTTTCGAATCGCTCGAATCCTCCGCCCGAATCCGGTCCTCCGTAGACGCTCACGAGCATCGGCCACTTTTTGTTGGGATCAAAGTCGGAAGGGAACTGGAGGGTTCCGTAGCAGGTGGTCTTTCCGTCGGCGGCGGTAAAGCTGAATCTCTCAGTCTTCCGGAATCCCGCCTGTTCAAACTTGGATAGATCACTCTTCGCGAGTTGGGCAACTTGTTTGCCCTTTGCATCCCGCAAAATCGCAACCGGCGGGACATCGATCTTCTCCGAGACGTCGATGAAGTGGTCTTCGTCAGGAGCAAGATCTACGGAGTGTCCGAACTCGGGATCGGTCAGTCGGGTCTCGTGCTTGCCGTTCAGATCCACGCGATGGAGCTGCCGCAGGTATGGATTAGGCGCCGAGCGGGCGGTGTAGAAGAGCTTGCCGTTCTTCTCATCAAGCTTGACGATCCGATCAACGTCGTAGCCGCCCTTCGTCAGCGTCGCTAGGAGCTTGCCGCTGAGGTCGTAAAGGTAGTAGTTGTGAAAGCCGTTGCGCTCGGAGGACCAGATGAATCGCTGGCCGTCCTCAAGCCATGTGATTTCCGGGGAGTTCTGGATCCACATGTGATCTTGCGACTCTCGCACCACCATGCGGCACGCGCCCGTATCCGGTCTCGCCGCACAGAGTTCCATCGTGTTCTGCTTCCGGTTGCAGCGATTAAATAGCAACTCGTCGCCCTTCGGGGACCAGCGAACCGTATAGACATATTCGCCGAGCGAGGCGCCGAGCCCGGAGTCGAACGAGCTGTCGACGCGAGTGGTCTTTCCGCTGGCGATGTCGTAGACCAGAAGCTGCACCTCGGGGTTCGGGGCACCAGCCTTTGGATAGGGCTCCACGTCCAGCTTCGTCTGGATTTGCTTTTCGTCGAGGGTCAGAAAGTAGTCGAGCACCTTCGACTCGTCAAATCGGTAAAACGCCAGCTTTTTCGAGTCGGGGGAGAACCACATCGCGTCGCTGACGCCCAATTCTTCGCCATAAACCCAGCTCGCCACGCCGTACTTGATGCGTTTTTCAACGCTTCCTTCCGTCGTGATGGGTTCCGCATGGCCACCGTCCGCATCACTGAGGACGATGTTTCGATCCTTCGAGACGGCCTTGAACTTCTTGTCGGGGCTGGTGGCGGTGTCGAACTGGCGTCCCCGCTCAGGACCTCGGCGCCTGCCAGTTCTGGGCAGAGTCGGCGACGCGTCAGGCAGCTTGCCCTCCACCTTGGAGGCCGTTCCAATATCGTAAACCCAGCTCTTGCCGCCTTGATCGAAAGAGAATTGCTTCCCGTCCTCCGACCAGCGGACAGTCACCGTGCCTCGAACAACGGAATCGGCGAGGGTCGCGCGGAGTTTGACGTAGCGGTCGTATCGGGGCATGGTGGGGAGGCGATCTTGAGCGGCGCCGAGCAGCGGCGAAGCCGCGATCGCAAGGGTGATGAGGCGTGAAGTCACTCTCGAACTATACGAGATACGCGTGCCACCGCGCTCCCGAAGGGGTGACGTCGGAGGTACAATGCCTGCTCCTGTCGGGATGTGGCTCAGCTTGGTAGAGCGCTGCGTTCGGGACGCAGAGGTCGCTGGTTCGAATCCAGTCATCCCGACCAATTTTGGGAGGCCGTGTCCTTCGTTCACAAGCGGACATTCAGGGCGATCTCGAATTCCATACCTGACCCGGTCTGGTTATGGAGGCCTGATAACAATCCATACAGGGTCAACCACTAAACGGCCAAGACCGATGTCTACGCCGGACCACTTCTCAATGAAGAGCGTAAATTCTGCGTGAAAAAGCGATGGAGAATCTCGCATGAACGATCCGCGTAAGGCTGGCGCTTCGCTGCCAGGCATCGGAATCATAGGCGGTGGGTTGATGGGCCGAGAAGCAGCTATCGCGATCGCTAGGTGGCCCGCTCTGCTCGAGACCGGATTGCCCCGGCCGCGCCTCGTTGCGGTGGCGGATGTGAATCCCGCGGTGCTGGACTGGTACGAGGCGCCCCACAAGTTCATCGATTACCAGCAACTGGTCGCCTTGGATGAGGTCGACGTCGTGTACGTCGCCGTCCCACACCACCTCCACGAGAAGATTTACTGCGACGTGCTCGACGCGGGCAAGGACTTGTTTGCGGAGAAGCCGTTCGGCATCGACGCGGTCGCCTGTCGGCGGATTTTGAAGAAGGTGAAGGAGACGGGCCGCTTTGTCCGTTGCTCTTCCGAGTTTCCGTTCTATCCGGTGGTGCAGCAGGCTTACGATTATTTGCTAGCCACGAATATCGGAATTCCGATCGAGGGACGGTGCGCCTTCCTGCACTCCTCCGACCTCGACCCGGCGAAGCCGATCAACTGGAAGCGCCAGGTGGCAACCTGCGGCGAGGTCGGGGTGATGGGCGATTTAGGGCTGCACGTCTGCCACCTACCGTTCCGGCTGGGCTTCAAGTCCAGGACCGTTTTTGCCAAGCTCCAGAAAATCTATTACGAGCGTCCGGATGGGCATGGCGGCATTGCCGCGTGCGACACCTGGGACAACGCGACGATCCATTCGGAGATCGAGTGGAAGGACAGTGTTTTCCCATTCGCATTCGAGATGAAGCGCATTGCGCCGGGGGAAATGAACACCTGGGAGTTCGAACTTATCGGAACCGAGGGCGGGGTGCGCGTAAGCACGAAGCATCCCAAGACGCTTTCCATCTTCGGTGGCTCACGGCCCTACCAGGGATGGACTCAGATTGACGTAGGTTCGCAAAGTGTGATCAAGACGATCACCGGCCCAATCTTCGAGACCGGGTTTTCAGACGCGATTCTGCAGATGTGGGGTGCCTACATCGCCGAACGCGCGGGCACGCTCGGTGGCCGGTTCGGATGCGCGAGTCCGGAAGAGGCTCTGAGGAGCCACCGACTCTTCCATGCGGCGCTGGACCAGGCTGCCTTGAGAGCTCTCCGAATGCGCCCGGTACCCAAAGACGATGGCGGCGCGGGCGCTTGAGCGAGAGATCCGGCATCGTGTGCGGTGGCAACTGGATCGTGGATCGCGTCAAGACCATCGACGCGTACCCGCGGGAGGAGAAGCTGGCGAACATTCGGACGGAGTCCCGGCGGCATGGTGGGTGCGCTTTCAATGTGTTGGTTTCCCTCGCGAAGCTCGGTGCGCCCTTTCCTTTGAGCGGTATCGGACTGGTGGGGGAGGACGAGGACGGGGACTATGTGGTGGCCCTCTGTCGCCAATTTGGGATCGACGCCAGCGCTATCGGGCGGACGGCGAAGGCGGCGACGTCCTATACGGATGTGATGTCGGTCGCCGACACGGGTCGCCGCACCTTCTTCCACGCTCGGGGGGCCAATTCGCTCCTTGGACCGGAGCATTTTGATTTCTCGGGCTTGACCGCGAAGCACCTGCACTTGGGTTACTTGCTGCTTCTGGACTCTTTGGACAACCTGGATTCTGCTTGCTCGACCGGTGCGGCGGAGGTCTTGCGGGCGGCGAAGGAGGCGGGACTTACGACCAGTATTGACCTCGTAAGCGAAGCATCCGACCGCTTCCGTGACCTCGTTCCTCCTGCCCTCCCTTTTGTAGACGTTTGCTTTATGAACGAGTACGAGCTCAGCCAGACCACGGGAATTTCAGTTTTGGAGGACGTGGGACAAGAGGTTGTACGGAAGGCAGTGGCGGCGCTCTTCGACCTCGGCTTGACGGGAGCTGCCGTCATCCACTCGGCTAGGTTTGCTTTTTCCATCACGCACAAGGGCGAAGAATCGTGGGTTCCTTGCGAGCAATTGGAGGGAATCGAATCAACTGTTGGAGCCGGGGACTCGTTCGCTGCAGGTTACTTGTACGGATTTCACGATTCCAGAAACCACAGCGCCTGTCTCTTATTGGGCGTTCAAGCGGCGACATCCTGTTTAAAGGGCTGGCAAGGGTGGGAAAGGAAGCGAAGGCGATTGAGCTCGTCTTCCATATAGGGAAAGATTGTCGGGCATAGGCTGACTTGGCAGCGGTCGTGGCGGGAATCTGGAACAGATCCTTCCCACGCTCAAATGATGGGGCACGGGGGTGCCGTTGCAATCAATGCCGACGAGATTTGGTGGCGCCGAGCCAAGTCAGAACCGCAGCGCGATGCCTCGCTTGACCACGTTTTAGTTTTGATTGCAAGACCAACGGCACTATGCATCCCATGGCTCCGCATCTAAGTTGTGATTCAAGTGTGCGATGCTGGCGAACGTATAATGGGCGGATATGGCGGACCTGGCTGAAATCTGGAGCGAGGCCCTTCCCGCGATCAAAGAGGGGGTCACGGGAGTGGGCGTTTGGACCGCGCTGAACTCGGCCCAGCCGATCGCGTTGGAGAACGGGTCGTTCGTCCTCGGTCTGCCCCATGAGCTCGGAGAGCTGAGCGGCCACTTGAAGATGGCCGCCACGAAGCGACTTATCGAGACCAACATGTCCACCCTCTCGATGCAGCCGGTCACGCTCCGGGTGATCGACGGCATCGAACTGGCCGACTGGGAGATCGAGAAGCGTCGGGACATCGAGAAGGGCCGCTTAAACGATCAGGCGATGGCAAAGATGCGCGCCCAACTCGCGGCCAAATCCGACTGGGAGGGAATCTACGAGCAGCTTGGCCGCCGCTTCGCTGCCGTTTCTAGCAAGTCGCTCCCCCAAAACCGGGCGCGGTTTTACGAGGAAGCGGTTGCGCTGGTCGCCGAAGCTCGGGGGGGGATGACCTCCTACGACGATCTGGGCGAACGCAACTTCGCTCGGTGCCTCGAGCGCTTGGCCCAGTATGCCGAGGTTCCTAGCGCAATCGTGGCGCTCGACGTACTCCGCCGCGCGAACGAACTGTAATGCCGACGGTGGTGGTGCTCGGCTCGGGTACGAGCAACGGCGTGCCAATGCTTGGTTACCGCTATCCGGCGGGATATCTCGACAACTCCAAAAACCACCGAACTCGGTGTTCGATCGTGCTGATGGGCCCAACGGGCAACCTGCTCGTCGACTGTGCGCCCGAGTTGCGGTTGCAGATGACGCGGGAGAAAATTTTTGAGGTCGAAGCGGTGCTCCTCACTCACTCCCACGCCGACCACATCATGGGCATGGACGACCTCCGGTCGCTCTGCATCCTTCAGCGGCGGCCGATGCCGATCTACACCTATCCGCGTTACCAAGCCGACATCCGACGCATCTTCCCCTACGCCTTCCCGCCGTTTCCCGTAGGTGTCGAGGTGCCGAAATTCGACCTTCACGGTGTGCCTGATCTACTCGGAATTGGCGGAATGCGGATCCAAACGTTCCAGGTCTGGCACGGGCGAGAGACTCCGGTGGTGGCCGTACGGTGCAATAACTTCGCCTACGTGACGGACGTGAGCGAGATCCCGCCCGGAGCCGAGGCTCACCTCCAGGACCTCGATGTCCTGATCTTCGACGCGGTCAGGTTGAAGGCGCATCCGAACCACTTCAATCTCGAGGGCGCGCTGGCAAAGATCGCGGAGCTGAAGCCCAAGCATGCTTACCTAACCCATCTAAGCCACGACTACGACCATGACCGCACGAACGCGGAGCTGCCAGAGGGGATCGAACTGGCATGGGACGGTTTGCGCATCGAAATTTGACTTACACAAGACGGCCCCACAATTGACTTATGCCTCTCCGGAAACATTTGCTTGGCTCCTACGCGAAGGACTCGTCTTCGTGGACTACGTGCTCGTAGTCGCGCAGCGGCTTCGATCGCAGGAACCAAGCCGCGACGATCAGGCTTCCAATTCCTCCGACCACGACGGACCAACGGGCGCCCGTAAACTCCGCAAGCTCACCGGCCTCGAAATCGCCGAGCTTCGGGCCTGACATCTGGAGGATCATCGACGCCGCCGACATGCGGCCGCGCATTTCGTCGGGAGTTGCGAGTTGACGAATTGTTTGGCGCATGACGGTCGAGATCATGTCGGCGGCTCCAATACCGGCGAGGAAGAGGAATGCGCCGGGCAGGGTGGTGGCGATGCCGAAGAGGATGGTGAAGAGCCCGAAGAAGGCGATCATGCCCAGCACCCAACGGCCTTGGTGGCGGATCGTCGGAATCCAAGCGAGGACGGCAGACGCAATCAGAGCCCCCACGCCTTGCGCTGCCATGAGCCAGCCGTAGGCGTGGTCCGTCTGTTGGGCGCTTCCGCCAGGGGTCAAGATATGCGAATAGGCGGGCATCAGGGCCTCAGCACCGGCGCACAGGGTCGCCCAGAAATCCACGAACAGCGCGCTTCGAACCACACGCGTCTGCCAAACGAAGACAAGGCCCTCTTTAATGAAAGCCATGACTTCCCCGACTGATTTCGACCGCAGGTCCATGGAGGGCGGCCTCTTGGGAAGAACCAACACCGCAAAGAGAACCGCAGCGAAAGAAATGCCGTTGAGCAGGTAGCTCCAGCCATAGCCCGGCACGCCAAACCCACCGCTCCATGCAATGAGAAGACCCGCGAAGACCGGTCCGAGGATGTCGCTCAGACGCCAGAGGACTCCATTGATGCTGATCGCATTGGGCAGATCTTTTGAGGGGAGCAGAGAAGGGATCATTGCCTGGCGGGCCGGGCCGTTGAACGCGGCGAAGACCGCATTCAGCGCCACGACCGCGTAAAGCCACCCGATGGAAAGGCGATCTCCATAATGCAGGGTGGTCCAGAGCGCGAGGACGCTGACCAGCATCATCCCCGTGTTTGTGATGAACAGGACTGCGCGGCGGTCGAACTGATCGGCGACTAGGCCCCCGAAGAGGGAAAGGAGAAGGAGCGGCACGACCTGAAACAGGCCGATGGCACCAACGAGTCCGTTGCTGCCGGTGAGGTGGTAGACGTGCCACAGAATCGTAGCCCACTGCATCCGGTTTCCAACGTTGGAGATGAAGGAGCCGAATTGAAGATTGCGGAAGTCCCGGTGTGCGAGAGAAGGCAGTCTTTCGGTGAGTCGCACGCTCCGTTAGTTTAACAGGCTTAAGGATTTCGGTCGGTCTCGCCCATGAAAGCGACTCTGCTTATTTTTTGGGCGCCCAATCCGGATTTGTACGGGCCGTTAGAACGTGGTCCGCCCATTGACCGTCGATCCGTAGGAAGTCCTTGGCAAGGCCCTCCTCTCGAAATCCGAGTCGTTCCAAGACCGCCCCGCTGCGTTTGTTCCCAGGCATGTAGTTGGCGGCGATTCGGTGCAGGTTTAACTCCCTAAACGCATACGGAACCGCCTGTTCCAGTGCCTCGGTCATCAAGCCCTGCCCCTCGAATTTCTGAGCGAGGGAGTAGCCGAGGTTACATCCCTGCATCGCATCCCGCTGAATCGAGGTGAAGTTGGCAACTCCGACGACTTCCAGGGGACCCTTGGCGAGGAAGAGGCTGAGGCGGAGCGACCTGCCTCGAAAATACTCCTCATGAATCGCGCGAATCCGCTCTTGCCACCCATTGCGCGAGAAGATGGACTGCTCGAACGTTGGGTAGTACGGCTTCAGAAAGGTCTCATTGTCCCTGAAGAATGCCGCCATAGACTCGGCGTCGCCGAGCTGGGGCAGCCGCATGACGAGGCGTTCGGTAAGGAGCGTGACCGGCGAGACGCGCGGATTCAGAAGCATTGCTGAAATTGTAGTTGACGCGCTTGGTTCGAGCGGAATCGGAATTCTGCTGGCGTAGGCCATCTCCTGCTGGAATCCCCGTAATTCTAACGGCTTCCTCGTACCTCGTGAATCAGCGGGCGGAAACCTCGGTCAATATGGGACTGAGGGTTTTTCTAATGGGTTTGTTCTTAGCCGCCGCAACCGCTTTTTTGTTGAGAACTTCAACGCCACCGTGCGGAAACGCGGAGCTGCTGCGGGAGGCATTCTCGCACGGTCTTTCTCCGAGCCTTGAAAAACCTGGTTTTCAGCGACGACTCGAGGGGCTTACCGACACGGATGTCAAATCGTGTTCCTTGTCGGTCGAGCCTAATTTCTCGAATGGATCTCTGGTTGGGGCCGAGACGATGGTGGTGACGAGCCTGACCGACAACCTCGGACAGCTCCATCTGCGTCTGGGAAGCAATTTCACTGTTAGCTCGGTTCTGCTCGATGGGCGACCAGTGACTTCGACATTCGATGACTCCACCCACCTCACTATCAACTTCGATCAGACCTACGCCGCGGGCAGCACTTTCACCGTCGTCATCGCTTACAGCGGGATCACCAATGGTGGAGGCTTTGGAAGCATTTCTTTCGGCACTCACGCGGGCGCACCGTACTGTTTCACTCTGAGCGAGCCTTGGTTAGCTTATACATGGTGGCCCAACAAGGATGACAACACAGACAAGGCACTTATGTCCATCGCTGTCACCGTGCCGAACACGATGCAGGTTGCCGCCAACGGGCTCCTGCAGGGGGTTGATCCCTTAAGCGGGAATCGTTCGCGCTACCGTTGGGCTTCCACAAACCCTATGGCGCCCTACTTGCTTTGCTTCGGGGCCACAAACTTCAATCACTTCAGCGACACCTTTGCTTACTCCGGAGGGACGATGCCGCTGGAGTTTTACATTTGGCCCGAGAACGATAACACCTCCAACCGGAATGGATGGCTGCACGTGAAGCAGATGCTCGCCACGTTGGGCCAGTGGTACGGCGAGTATCCGTTCGTCGACGAGAAATACGGAATCTATCAATTCAACTTCGGCGGGGGGATGGAACACCAGACCATGACTGGCGAGAATTCCTTCGGCGACAACTTGAGCGTACATGAGTTGGGTCACCAGTGGTGGGGCGATAACGTCACGTGTGCGACGTGGAGCGACATCTGGCTCAACGAGGGATTTGCCACCTATACGGAGGCGGTTTGGCTGGAGAAGAAGGCGGGAAGCACGGGCCTGCCTGCGTTGAAAGCAGCCATGCAGGCGCGCCGACCATCTGCCGTTAATGACACGGTTTACATTCAGAATCCGACCGATATCAACAGGATTTTCAGCAATAACTTCACATATTTGAAAGGAGGATGGGTCTTGCACATGCTTCGGCACGTGCTTGGAGACGCTCCGTTCTGGGATGCGATGGGTGCCTATAGAGCTCTTCACAATCGCGGCACGGCGACCACCGCAGACTTTCAGCAGGCAATGCAGAGCGCAACCGGGCGAGATTTGACCACCTTTTTTCAGCAATGGGTCTACCAGCCAGGAGCCCCCCAGTATCAATACGGTTGGCAGAACCTGACCGCGAATGGTCAGAACTACCTCGCGATGCACGTCCGGCAGGTGCAAAGCGCTTCCTTTCCCGTTTTTGCAATGCCGATCGACAGCGACGTGACGGCTGGGTCGACAAGTCGAGTGGTCCTCTTGAATTCCGCTTCAACCCAGAACTACCTTATCCCGGTTGCTCAGCCCGTCACCGCGATGACGCTCGATCCCGATGGCTGGATTCTCAACACGGGCATCGCAAATGTGGCCTACCAGCCAGGGCCGCCGAAAGTGATTGGAACTTCTCCTGTCCCCGACTCCACTGTTCCGAGGGGAACGCCCATCCGGATCACCTTTCACACGCCTGTCCGAATCTCGACTTCCGACGTGACATTATTCGGTCCAATAACCGCTTCAAGCTACTCATATGGGCTCGTTTCCTCTCCAACCTCGAATACGGCCACGTTCCTTGTTAGCACGCTTTTGCCGGCTGGGCAGTACCAGATTCGAATTCGGGCAACAGTGACAGCGGTCGACTCCGGGCAGAGCTTGGACGGGGAATCAAATGGCAAGGGCCAAGCAGCCTTTCCCAGCGGTGATGGCGTTCCGGGAGGCGATTTCATCTATCGCTTCCGACTGCAATAGAATTTGAGAAGTCGCGCCAAGCTTGCCCCCCTTTTTCTCGACCGAACCGAAGTTGTGTTTCGAGGCAAGCGGATGATGGTATCGCCGGTGCGGAAAGAAGAGTTCTGGCGAGCCTCAACGAGCGCGTAAGCGTCGGCCCACTGACGTCGGCGAAAGGTTAGACGCGCGGGCAGCGCGAATCGCAGAGTAGACTGATGTATGGCTTTCCCTCCCCACATCGACATTGCGGTCAAGATGCTGCCCCATCTCATCGAGACCGCTAAAGCGGGAAAGAAGACGAGCTACGAAGAGCTGGGGCAGGCGATGGGCATCCAATCACGCCTCTTTGCGAAGCCGCTGGCGTTCATTCGAGACCAGATTTGCGTTCGCCACAACCTTCCGCCTCTGACGGTGATTGTCGAGAACAAGGGTAGCGACCGGGCGATTAACAGCTTTGGGCCAACGGAGCTTCAGAATTTGAGCGCGGCGGATTATCAGAAGCTGAAAGAGGAAATGCTGGCCAAAGTGTATGCCTATCCCAAGTGGGACATGGCGCTGGAAGGCCTTCTGAAGATGTACTGCGTCACGTAGCCGTGACGGTAGGCCGGCTTTAGCCGGCTTGTTATCGTTCCCAAGCTGGGGCGGCGAAGCCAGCGCTCCGACACGTTCTGTTTTCACCAACTGATGCCCCGCAGTTTGACAACGGGCCTCGCACAGGACCGGGCCTAGACGGCGGCTTTGTCGCGCTTTTCCTGGTGGGCTCTTAAAGCATCGGCTTTGCGCTCTTCGGGCGTCATCGTGAGCTCCCTCTGGCGGCGCTCGATGTCTTCCTGCGTCGTCCACTGAACGTTCCAGACGAGCTTCATTTTCTCGAGCATCTTCAAAGCGCGGGCGGAGGTGTCGAGCTGGCCCTTGAACATGCCGTGATTGGCGCTGCGCATGATCGCGTGGTGGTTGTTGTGGTTTGTCTCGCCGCAGGTCATCCAAGCGACGGCCCACGAAACCGGATAGAGGGCGCCCTTCATCCAGAAGTTGGTGCTGCGGTCGTCGGTTTCGAAGTTGCGCATCCCGAAGGTGTGCGCGCCCGAGTTCACCCAGTAGGTGCCCTGGTTCGCGAAGAAAACGGCCGCGCCGCCTCCCCAGAGAAGGCCGTCCCACCAACCGATGCCGACGAGCTGACCGAGTCCGGCGGGAATGGCGAGGCCGATGACCGCCCAAAGCCAGGTGAATCGGCTCACCCAGACGGCGAGCTTGTCGTTTGCGAAAACGGGGTTGATCGCACGGTCGAACCGATGCTCGATCAGCCAGCCCCAGTGAGCGTGCCAGAATCCGTGCTCCGGACTGTGAGGATCGCCCTCTTTGTCCGCGTGGCGGTGGTGCTCCGTGTGGTCGGTCGCCCAGCGAATGGGTTCGCCTTGAATCGACATGCATCCCATGATCAGGAACAGCCCGCGCAGCCAATCGTGCGATTCGTAGCTCTTGTGGGTCAAGCCGCGGTGAAAGCCGAGCGAGATCCCGTAGAGGCGGACCTTGATTCCGATTAGCAGGAAGGCGACGATCGTGGCGATGTACCATAGCTCGCCGCGATGCGGCGACTTGCTGAAGAACCACGTGGCGGCCACTACCGCGACGCACGGGAAGATCATGATGAAGACGGTAATCGCCTTCTGCCAAAACGGTTTCTTGAGGGGGATAGCGATGCTCAACCTTTCACTCCTTGGAGGCCAGATGCGATGCGGTCAGCCGTGACGAGCACCAGTTTACTTTCCTACGTGCCGCAGGCCGGGGCCATTCGGCGGAAGGCGCCAAAAGGCCCACCCCGCTGTACACTCGAATTATGAGGTTTTGGATGGTTGGACTCGCGGTTTTGATCGCCTTGTCGATGGCGGGATGCGGCAAGAAGGTTCCAAGCAAGTTCATCGGGACGTGGCACGAAGTGCTGCCGAATGCGTCGGAAGGCGATGCCACGTTTGGCAAGGACGATTCCTATCGGTTCGTATCGGCGTCGTCTGCGCGGGCTCCCAAGGTCGTGGTGACGGGGGTTTATCGAGAAGACGGAGACCTGATGTTCTTGACGATCGAGAACGTCCGCATCGAAAATCTTCCTCCGAATCTGAAATCTCAGGAGAAGGAGATGCTGGACAAGATGAAGGACACCCTCGATGTCGGCACCGAGAACTCGGCCAATGTGACGTGGTCTGGTCCGAATGCCTTCGTATCGGTGTCGTCCGACGGACGGCAGGCTTCCTTCACTAGGGAGTAGCGTGGGTCCAAGGACTCGGTGCCTTGTCCCTCGGACCCTCACGCTGTACAATGCGCCCATGCGACTCAAGCCACTTTCCCTTCTTCTCGCCGCCGCCTCGGTCTTGATGATCGGCTGCAACCACGGACCTACGGGCAAGTTGGCCGGCACTTGGTCGGGCGCGCTTCCGAACGGCGTTCCCGCGGAGATGACATTCACAGCGGATGGATCATTGAAGATCCAGGCGGATAATCCCGCGTCGCAAACGATGAAGATCGATATCCTCGGCAAGTACCACGACGAGGGCGATCAGCTTTACATGACCATGGAGGACGTGCAGTTCGAAAACGTCCCGCCCGAAATCAAAGCCCAGGAAGGCAAGCTCAAAGAAGACATGAAGAAGACTCTGGAGATCGGCACGGAAAAAGTGACTAGCCTGACGTGGGACGGGGACAAGTCCTTCACGACCAAGAACGCGGACGGCAAAACCTCCACGTTTAAGAAGAAAGGCTGAAACTAGAAAGCCCTTCCTGAAATCAGGAAGGGCTTTTCGGTTTCTAAGGGCGTGGTAACGCTTAGTTTCCGCCGGCGGGGGGATCGGCTTTGAATTCCTTTCCGCCCATCGTCTTGAGCTTCGAGGCCTGGTCGGCCGTGAGAATCTTTCCGAGCTCATCGTTGAGAGCCGTGTTGTTCTTCTGCATGGCGGCCTGATACTCCTCGCGGGTCATCTCCTGGCTTCGGACCTTCTCCTGCAGGCTGCGATTGGCTTCCTGCTGCTTGCTCTGAAGATCCTTGATCTTGGCGATCTGATCGTCGGAGAGGCCAAGGGACTTCTGGACTTCGGCGTTAAGAATCGCGCGATTGCCCTGAAGCTGGATCAAAATCTCGCCGAGCCGCTTCATCTGGCCTTCGTTGAGGATGGCGGCGAGATCCTTGTGGGTCTGCGCGCGGGCCTCTTCCTGAGCCTTCAGGTCGAAAGTGCCGCCGGCTGCGCCACCGCCGCCACCGTTGCCACGACCGCCACCACCGGCCTGACGAGCCGCGCGCTGCTTGTCGCTCAGCTCTTGGATCTTGGCCTTTTGGTCATCGGTCATTACGATGTCGGTCTGAACGTCTTTACGCATGGCGAGACCCAGCTCGCTGTTTCCGCCGCCACGCCGACCGCCTTGTCCTCGTCCGCCACCTTGGGCGCCCGCGATAGCCACACAGGCCAAAAGCGCGACGACCGTCACTGCATTCTTAAGAAATCTGCTCATTTTAGGGATAGAAACCTCCGGTTGCCTTGACGGCGGTGGTTAAGCGATGTTCACTAACTTTGACGATATTCCGCTTGACCTTCCAACATTGGTTAAGGCGGGCGGGCACGAGTAGGGACGAAGAAGCGTCTGACTGTACAATGCGCCCGCTGAGATTCCTGCCTTTTCTCGCTTTCGTCTGTCTCACCGGTTGCGCAGAGACAACCAGCCTCGTTGGGACTTGGAACGGCGAGATGCCGGAGAATCAGTCGATCAAGACGCCGAAGGGCGAGTTTCGGGCGAATATCGTTTTGGAATTGAAAGCCGACCACAGCTTCCACGCCACGACGATGACCGCGACTCTCGACGGCAAGTGGGACTCTACGACGACGGAACTCGTCCTGCATCCGGCAAAGGGGACCCTTAACGGCAAGGACCTGGGCGAGATGAAGGCGAAGCTCGGTCCGATGCTCGAGATGATTCCCCCCGCGCAACGGGCGGCGCTCGAGGCTTACGACCCGGACAAGCCTTGGAAGCTGGATATCCGAAACGGTGGGAAGAATCTGTTTCTGCCTTCACGCGGCGAGGGTCTTTCACCGTTTACCTTCCGGAAGTCGAGCTAGGGTTGTAGCTATCGGATAAGCTGAACCGTCAGTTCGGGTGACGGCAAAGGATGGCCCCTCCCTACATCAGCTTCGAACGCGTCGAGGTCAAGTACACCCCGTTGGTGTACGGCGTTCGGGGCGTTACGCTTGCGATCCAGCGCGGGGACTTTGTTTTCTTCGTCGGCAAGACGGGCGCCGGCAAGAGCACGTTGATCAAACTGCTGACTCGCGAGATCAAGGCGACCTCCGGACGCGTGCTGTTTGGGGGGCTGAATCTGGAAGATCTGCCGAACCGCAAGACACCCGGCCTCCGCCGGATGATGGGGATCGTGCCGCAAGATTTCGCCCTGCTTCCGCGAAAGCGCGTTTGGGAGAACGTCGCGTACGCGATGCGGGCGGTGGGGCATCCGCGTCGGGAAGTCCTGAAGCGCGTGCCGGAGATTCTGGAGCAGGTCAGCATCGGGCATCGGGCCGACGCCTTTCCGCACGAGCTCAGTGGCGGCGAGCAGCAGCGCGTGGCGATCGCCCGGGCCCTCATCAATTCGCCCTCTCTGCTAGTTGCCGACGAGCCGACCGGCAACCTCGATCCCGAGCTTTCTTGGGAGATTATGGAGCTGCTGCGGTCGCTGAACGACCGGGGAACCACGGTGCTGGTCGCGAGCCACGACATGATGGTGATCCACCGGATGGCGAAGCGGATCGTGACCCTCGACGGGGGGAAGATCGTGGGCGACTCGCGTCCGCCGACGCTTCAGGAGGCACTCGATGTTTGATCGCCTTCAGTTTCTGTTCTCCGAGGCCCTTACCGCGCTTCGTCGGAATTTGCTGATGACCTTCGCGGCGATAAGCACGGTGGCGATCTCGCTGTTCTTGATCGGTGGGCTGGGCTACGTTTACTATCGGGTGAATCAGTTCTCTCAGACCGTGCCGGGAATGTTCGATGTCCGGGTCTATCTGCGTGACGGAATTTCGCGGGACGAAATCCGGGCAACCGCCTCCGCGATTCGCAGCTTGCCCGGCGTTAAGGAGTCCGTCTGGCTCCCTAAAGACAAGATGTGGGAACGAACGCGCGCCGAGAATCCTCAGTTCGCAGACGTCCCCAATCCTTACCCCGAGGCCTTCAAGGTCACCCTCAGCGACCTGGACGCAGGTCCCTCCGTGGTCCAATCCATCCGCGCCATGCCCGCGGTGAGCACGGAAGCGAACGGAGTTGTCTATCGTAGCGACGAGCAGCGGTTCGTGACCCAGGTGCTGTCCATCGTGCGCTGGGTCGGCAGCGTGGCCGGCGGCTTGCTCTTCGTAACGGCGGGGCTGCTGATCTACAACGCCATCCGTCTGACGATCCTTTCACGCCGCCTGGAAATTAGGATCATGCGGCTGGTGGGTGCCTCCGGCTTCACGGTGACCGTGCCCTTCCTGATCGAGGGGATTGTGCAGGGCCTGCTCGGGGGTGCCGTGGCCGCGGTGCTCCTTTGGCTTTCTTCGAACCTGGTTGCCGATTTCATTGGGTCCCACAACGCCCTGGGACATCCGCCTGAGTTTCCGCTTGGAACGGTGACAGCTTTGCTTTGCTGCGCCGGGGCCGCCTATGGCTTCCTGTGCTCCAGCCTGGCCGCACGCACGCCGCTGAGGTTCCGATGAGGCTGGAACTCGCCTGCCTGGTAGCGCTGCTTTGTGCGAGCTTGGTCGCCGCACCAACCCATCATCGAAGGCACGGCCATAAGGACGCCGGTGCCCTCCGGCAGAACCTCCGCAAGCTTCGGCAGCGAAAGAGTGAGCTGCAACGAGAGTTGCACTCGAACAAGGTGCAATCCCAAGTGGTGCTCGAGGACATTCAGGAGGTCGATGGCCGGCTCGAAAGCCTCGAATCTCTGCTCGACAAGACAACTTCCCGCCTCGACGCAGGCCGGCAAGAGCAGGTTCAGCTAGGCGAAGACCTCGTCCAGGCTCGGAACGACTTGGCCGACACACGTGAGAAGGTCCGCCAGCGACTGCGGCAGCTTTACATGGCGGGCGAGGGGTCGGTGGTTTCGGTGTTGATGGGCGTGAAGAGCGCGGGCGATCTCGCTTCCAGCGAGTATCTGGTGCAGCGGATCGCCGGTTCGGACCGGCGTCTTTTTCAGCACTACAAGGATCTCAACCTCGACATTTCCCGAAGGAAGACTCGTCAGGATCAGCTGGTTGGGGAGATTCAGGGATTGGCGGAGCGTCAGCGAACTCAGAAAGGGGCGTTGGCGAGCACGCGCGAGGAGAAGAGCACCAAGCTGGAATCGCTTCGCGAGCGGCAAGGCGAGCTAAAGAAGATGATCGCCCAGTTCGACCAGGACGAGCGGGACATCGCGTCTCAGATCGCGGCGTTCTCTCGGAGGACGCACGGCGGCGAGACGCTCCACTTGCCGCACTTCACGGGCCGGTTCCTTCGACCGGTGAACACTCACATGACGAGCGGGTTCGGGATGCGCTTCCACCCGATCCTTCATCGGGTTCGCATGCATACGGGGGTCGATTTCGGCTGCCCGGTTGGCACCTCGATCCATGCCGCGGCGGACGGGGTGGTGATCATGGCCCAGCGCATGAGCGGTTACGGGAACACGATCGTCGTCCAGCACGGCGGAGGAATGCAGACGCTTTATGGCCACTGCTCGGCGATCGACGTGGGTCCGGGGCAGCGCATTCGGCGGGGGCAGGTGATTGGGCGGTCGGGCAACTCCGGCCTGTCTACGGGACCGCA
>JBBSFL010000017.1:0-20826 GCA_038238735.1 Fimbriimonadales bacterium
CGACGCAGTTCGTGATTGAAACGGCGAAACCCATAAAGTTTGGATTCAATGTTAGGGTGCCAGCTTGGACCAACGGGACCCCAACAGTGGCCGTGAACGGCATACGCATCGCGCGCCCGAATGTCCTTCATGGATTTGTGCGCATCGACAGGACTTGGCACAAGGGCGATATCGCAAACATCGAATTTCCCACCACGCCCCGCTTTGAACCCATCGATCCGCAATCACCCGACATCGTGGCGCTCATGTACGGCCCGCTGCTCCTTGTGGCCCTTGCCGACAAGGATGTGCAACCTACCGGAGACCTGAAGATACTTTCAAGTTCGATTGCTCCGGCGTCCCCGGGTGCAACCGATTTTGTGACGAGTGATCGGCGATTGACGTTCAGACCCTTCTATCTAGTGCGCGATGAACGGTACACGACCTATTGCCGAGTGCGCGAGTTGTCCACGTCAAGGCGCTAATCGCCTCGGACGGGTTCCCTCATCTCTGTCTAAGCTTGACCCCGTTTAGGGGCAAATAACCGATCTTGTGAGTCTTGGCCTACCTAGGCAAGCCAAAGCCTGTCCTGGCCAACATGTTGGCAATGAACCCCGCATGGAACCATCGAAGACGTTGAACGGTTACAATAAACGTGTTGAAGGCCCACCGAAGACTGACGGTGCTCATTTGCAGCCTGGCGCTGATGCTCCAGAGTGCACTTGCCTTCACGCCCGGTTGCGTGATGTCGGGCGCGCCGAAGTCTCCGACTGCCCAAACCGCGCAGCAGCATTGCCAGTGCAATCCGAACTCCCCAGAGCGTGATTGTTGCAAACATGCCGGCGCCAAGAGTCCCGGCAGCAGCAAGGATTCAAACTGTAAATGCCAAATCGCCGTCCCGACCACTCAGTCGGCCACGGCGGCGATGGTTTCCTTCCCGAACTTTCAGTTCGCGGCGGTCCTGCCCGCCCAGCCCATCACCTCAGTCGTTTCGGCAATCCGTTCCGAACCGGGCGTTTACGGCGTCGACTCAGGTCCGCCTTTGCCCGGTGTGCATCCGCCGGATCTTGGTCGGGCTCCTCCAGTTGCGTGAAACCTCGTCGGCCCGCGGCATTGCGTCGTTATGGCCGTCTTCGTCGTTTCACGAGCCACAACTGGAGAAATGAATGCTTTTAACAACACTTATCACGACCGCCGCAATTAGCCTTGGCGGCCAGCAATCCCCTTTGTCATGCCCGATCACGCTTCAACCCGCCGTCAAGGGAATGAGCGTCACCGACTACAACGGAGTACGCTTCACCTACTGCTGCCCTGGGTGCGACAAGCAGTTCGAAAAGGACCCTCAAGCCAGCATCGACAAGTCGGCTAAAGCGGGCAAGACGGTTGGCGTCTTTCTCTTCGATCCGATAAGCCGTACGCCGATCCAAGCCGATAAGGCCAAGGGCGGATTCAGCGACTTTAAGGGAATTCGCTTCTACTTCAACGCCCCAGAAGAGAAGTCGACTTTTGACAAGGAGCCCCTGAGGTACGGCGCTCTCCCGAAGAAGGAAGCGCTTTACTGCCCGGTCAGCAAGGAAAAGGTCGAGAGTTACGCGAAGGCGAGCGGCTATGACGACTACAACGGCGTTCGCTACTACTATTGCTGCGCGGGGTGCGAAAAGCCCTTCACCGCCGAGCCCGCCAAGTATGCCCCGAACGCACAGGAATTCGTGAAGAACCCACAGGCTTTCACGACTGTGCCTAAGGCCGGAGGGCTGTAATGAAAAGGATCGCTCCCGTTCTAGCCTGCGCGGTGCTCTCCTTGTCTGCGGCCTGGGCTCAGTCTACGGCGTTCCGGATTAAGGCCGGCAGGCCAACGCTCATGACCGCAAAGGCGCTCGCTGCAACTGACAAGCGAGCGTCCGGGGCTACCATCGGTGCCGACAGGAAGTCAGTCATGGTGAAGGGAAAGAGCGCCCGGCTCGTCGTTCGCACCGGGCCTAAAAGCGACATGATGTCGTACCGCATCATGGGTCTTCGCAACCCCACGATCACGGTTCCCTCTGGCGCGAAGCTCACCATCTTGTTCGTCAACGTCGACGACGACATGTTGCACGACCTTCGCATCACGGCAAGCCAGCCCCCGTTCGCCTCCAAAATCGGCAAGACGGTTAGTTCCGGCTCATCTGCCCTTCCCCCGATGAAGGGCGAGAACTTCTCAGGGCAGGAACTCACGATCATGGCTCCGTCCAATAGCGGCGCATACAGCTACCTCTGCACGACACCTGGGCACGCCGCCGCAGGCATGTTCGGCAAGCTCATCGTCAAGTAGGAGGCCAAATGGAAAAAGACACATCCACCAATGAAAGCGCGATCGGAAGGCGCCAGCTTCTAAAGCTGGGCGGGCTCGGACTTGGCACGGGACTTATCGGACGTGCCTTGGGCGCGGTTATTGACCAGCAAGCGCCTTTAAGCAAGCCCGACTCGCCGTGGCAAGCCGCCTTCGACCCGAAAGGAACCGTGCCGCCGTACGCGCCGCGGGACAAGCCCAAGCCGGGCGAAAAGATCCACCAGTTCGACATTGAAGTCACCATCGGGATTCACGAGATCCTGCCGGGTGTGCAGACGCACATGTTCATGTTCAACAAGTCGTATCCCGGCCCTGAGATCCGGGTGAAAGAAGGCGACTGGGTGCAGGTCAATCTCAAGAACACAAGTCCGGAGTTCCACACCATCCACTGGCACGGAATTCAAATCGCGATGGAAATGGACGGGGTGCCTCTTGGAACCCAGTGGCCGGTAGGGCCGAACCAAGAGTTCCGATACCTTTGGAGAGCCCAACCGGCAGGCACCCATTTCTACCACTGCCACGTAATGACGACCTTGCACCAGCAGGCCGGTCTCATCGGCTCGCTCATCATCGAGCCCGTTGGGCCCGACATCGTTCAACAGACGTTTCCCTACAAGCGCGAATACACGATGATTCTCAGCGAGCTCGACACGAATTTCGTTCGCAATATGATGTCTGAGATGGTGGTGATGGGCACCCAGATGGAGCGCATGAACCACAGCCCGTCGATGATGCGCGAGATGAACGGCCGCATGATGGGCTGGTTCAAGAACAAGGCAGAATTCGTGAAAGCGGTCGATAAGGGCTACATCCCGCCCTACCTTGCCGCCCGAACCGGCACGGCAATGCCGATAACGCCGAACTACTTCATGATCAATGGCAAGTCGTATCCGATGACCGATTCGCTAATGATTCGAAGAGGCGAGAACATCCGGGTGCGCCTTATCGGCGGAGGCTTCATGCCGCACTTCATCCACCTTCACGGGCACGACTTCTGGCACGTCTGTCAAGACGGTTCTCCGTTAGCGTCTCCGGTCCGGATGAACACGATACCGATCTATCCCGGAACGACGAGCGATATCGTCATCCAAGGCACCAACCCAGGGTTCTGGCATTTTCACGACCACAGCGATCTTTGCACGACCAACAATGGTCAGCACCCTGGCGGAATGATGACGATGCTCATGTACGAAGACGCGCGCGAGGCAGGCATCAAATGGGAAGAGGTCATCGCCATCAGCTCATGAGAGAACGAAGAACCATGAAAAACAAATTAGCGACAATTGGCGCGGTGGTGCTGCTCCCATGCGTAGCCGCCACAACGCAGGCCCAGATCACTATTCCGGCCAGCGCTCTTGCGGCCGCAATCAATTACGCTGCGGCGAAGAGCGCCAGAGCCTTAGGACCCGGACACAACTCGGCCGGCCCCGATACCGGTAGTGTGAGCACGGCAAACGCGCCGCTGCTCAAGGCGGGCGCAAAAGTCGGCCAGGCCCAGCAGTCGCCGGTAAAGGAAGAGGTCGGGTTTCAACCCCAAATTGAGCTTGCAGGCTCGGGCGTGGCCACCCTCGACATCGGACGCAATGGACTTTCCGGCGGACGCGGCATCGGCAGTCGAAGCCAGATCAATTTCTCCGACTCGTCACTGGCCTTCGGCGCCGCGCAACGGCTCTACCACGGCGCTATCGGCAGCTTCACCCTCGGGGGCCTCGCGATCGACGAGGCGAACTCCGGGACGGGAAAGCAAATCTTCATGCACCAGGCATTTCTAGATTTCCAGGAGTTGCGCTTCGAGGGATATGTGGGTCGCACCAACACGCCAAGCGCCCAAATCGTGATGTTTCCGACAGTCCGCGAGGACGATCTTGTCGACTACACATCGGTCCTCAACCCTTTCTCAGACGGCAAGAACATCGAGGAGCATCGGTACAGCAATGTCGCTGGTCTCGCGTTCAATCAGGGCTTGCACAGCTTCATCAACGTGCACGCTCAGCACCAGATCGACAGCGCTGGCGTCGGCGAAAGCGGCACCGGCCTCAACTCGTTCGGAGTGAGCTACCAGTTCCTCGGTAATCCCGCTCTCACGTCGATTGAACGCGTCCCGTCCTGGGGCGTTGGACTTGAGCACCGCGCCGTTAAGCAAAGAGCCGGTGGTTCTTCGACCGTCGTCTATGGCGGCGGAGTGCTGAACCTTCGGCCAAGCGTGACGAACAAACTGGACCTTAGGCTTCTCGCTCAGGCGAGCTTCGGCAACGACACTAACGCGCTGACTTCCCTGAACGACAGCTACCGGGCCGACCAGCAATCGATCGCCCTGTCCCTACGGAACTTGTACAGCCCCTTCGGGCGGCCGTCCTCGCAATGGGCCTTGACGGCGGGGTTCAAGCGGTACTCCAAGATCTCGGATGCAAGCTCCTTCGGGGTAGCCCTCAGCTATGCCAAGAGCCTTGGAGCGGGCTTCGACTTCGTGTCCCAAGTCGGATATGAACGCCGCAGCAACGCGATGGCGGGCGCGTTTGGAGGAGGCAATGACTCGGCCGTGTTCCAGGTTGGACTCGTGTTCAACTTCGGCAGCACCTTCAACCAACAAGTTGGTCCACGCCGCTCTCCTACCAACCTCCTTCACAAGTACATCCCGAACTAAGGAGGGATAAATCAATGAGACAATTCACAACAGTATTCGCAGGCGTTCTCCTCATAGGGTCGGCATGGGCGCAAGGCCGGACCCTTGAAGCGACCGCGTCGGTGGCTCCCAAAGCTCCCGCGACCGGGGAGAATCGACTCGAAGTCGTCTTCACCGAAAGCGGCAAGCCGGTGACGGGCCTGAAGCTTACGAGCAGCGTCGCAATGACGAACATGGACATGGGCACCGCCCATCCGGCCGTCAAGGAACCTACGCCGGGGCATTACGTCCTCAGGCCAATGCTCTTAATGAGCGGCCCGTGGCGCGTCACGCTCGTCAGCGCCGCTCCAGAGTTCAAGGTGAACTTCGACCTAACAGCAGGTGGAAAGCAGGCCTGGACAGCGGCGAAGCAGACAATCATTGTCGCTGGAAGCCCAGCGAAAGAAGCGCCGAAAACCGAGCCACCCAAAACGGAAGCTCCCAAAACAGAGCCCGCCAAGAATGAGCCTCCAAAGCAGAAGCCACCTAAGAGCGAGCCAGACAAGACCGAACCGCCCAAGGCAGAGCCTGCGAAAGCCGAGCCCCTCAAGCAAGGCGATCCCGGCTATGGCGGACACGATATAGCCGGAATGGGGCACGCTGCGCTCTCCATGCCCCAGCTCAAAGAAAAGTCCACCTACGACTGGGCGGAGACCATGGACTGGGATACACGCACCGGCTTTGGAAAGCTTGAGCCGATGGTTGGGATGATGATCCTGATGATGGTCGGCGGTTCCGGCATGGAGGGAATGAAAATGGCCCCCATGGGGATGAAGTTCGATGCCGCGAACTTTGTCGAGAGCGGTGACCAGCCGGTGAAAGACATGCCGGGAATGGATATGGGCGACAAGTCGCTCAAAGTCGAGGCAAAGCTCGATAAGGCGGCCGTCGGCAACAACAATGTCACGGTAACAATCACGACGCCTGAAGGCAAGCCCGTCGAAATGGCGAAGATCACGACCGCCGTCGCCATGACCAGCATGGATATGGGAACGACGCATCCAGCGGCGAAAGAGCTTGGGAAAGGCAAGTATGCGCTAACCGCCAACTTCAGCATGGGTGGGCCGTGGAGACTCACTCTCATTGTCACTGCCCCGAACATGAAGCCAACCACTTACACATTCGACTTCGAGGCGAAGTAGGTGGAAACGCTCGGCACGATTGCTCTCGTCGGCGCTTCGGTTGCCCTTGTGCTCTGGATCATGTTGCGCAAACTTGGAGTTGGGATGCCCGGGGGCAAACCCGACTGCGGTTGCGGCTCGGGTGCGAAATGTAGGGCCGAGGAGCCGAAGCGGTGAAGATTTTCGCCGTTTTTCTCGTGGCGCTTCTTGGAGCGTTCGCGGCAGCGACGCCTGAGAACTGGGAGACCTATAAGAAGTTCTACGGCATTAAGCCCGGTATGGCGAATCTTAAGGCCGGATGCATGAACTGCCACTCCGAAGTGCCGCAGCACAACGTTTTTGGCAAGGATGTCAAGGCAATGATTAAGGCCGCTGGAGCCAAAAGGCTGACGTCCGAAATCCTCGCCATGCTCGATTCGAAAGACTCGGACGGGGACGGCTGGCCGAATGGCGTCGAAGCTAAGCAAGGGTTCCTTCCGGGCGATCCGAACAGCCATCCGGCTGGGATGCCTCCGGGCCAAAAAGACCACACCAAGATGATGGGCGCGGATATGAACAGGGGCGGCAAGTCGCTGCTCGACCAATTCGTACCTCTCCATTCGTTCCACCCCCTCATCATCCATTTCCCAATCGCGCTGTTCCTATTCGGAGCGGCGCTGGAGTTCTTCGGATGGCGCAAGAAAGTGGAGGCGATGCGGCAAGCTGGTTGGTATTGCGTGCTCTTCGGAGCGCTCAGCACCTTGCTCGCAATTCCGACCGGCCTCATGGTCTTCTACCGCAGTGGTTTCCAGTGGTCGGGCAATCCGCTCATCCATTTCATCCTCGCCATCTCGGCGACCCTCCTCATGACCGCGACCGTGCTGTGGCGACGCAAGGCTGCCCATGAGTCGTACGCCTACTTCGCTATGCTTCTATTGACGGCCGCTCTAGTGGGCGCGACCGGGCATTTCGGAGCGCAAATCGTTTACGGAACCTAAGCAATCACGGAGAAACCTATGAACAACTCAACCCTCAACACCCGGCTCGTCGCGATCCTCGCGGCGTTTTCCATTTTCACTGTCGGCGCGTTCGCCCAAATGGGCGGCGTTACGAAAAACTCCAAGCACGTCATTACCTGTCCCGTCACCGGCGACAAGCTCGATATGGACAAGGCTACGAAGAGCCACATGTACGCCGACTACAAGGGAAACCGCTACTTCTTCTGTTGCGGCGACTGCCCCGCTCAGTTCAAGAAGAACCCGGCCAAATACGCCGCCAAGCCCCACGTCAAGGTTCCTGCAGGAAAGAAGCATCATGGCTAAGATCGAAGTGTTCACCGAAGGATGCCCACTATGCGCCGAGAAAGCCCGCGCCTATGGCATCGACCGCCTTCCGACCGTCGTCGTTAACGGCCAAATCGTTGGTTGTTGCTCTCAGGGGAAACCGGACGCCGAGTCTATCCGCTCAGCACGACTCGAAAGTCATTGAACGAACCAACAAGGGCCGATATCCGTCCATTGTCATTACAGCCATCAAGCAAGGAACGAACCTATGAAACTATCAATCACATCAGCAACCTTTTCCGGTCTCCTGATTGGCATGACAATATCCACGAGCATTCAAGCGGTCGCCCAGCACGGGAACATGAAACCGCCTCACCAAATGAGCGGGTCCAAGCCGCACAGCCCGTCGATTCAGATGCACGAAGCGATGATGGCTCCCATGAAGAACATGGGCTCAATGACCGGCGATCCGGACCGAGACTTTGCCTCCATGATGGCCGAGCATCATAAATCGGCGGTCGAAATGGCGAAGCTGGAGCTGAAGTTTGGCAAGAACCCCGAACTGCTCAAGATGTGCAAGAACATCATCAAGAGCCAGTCCGAGGAGATCCAGGTTCTTCAGAAGCACGCGAAGATGAAGCATTAAATGGTCACCGACCCTGTATGCAGGATGACCATCGAACCGGCCGAAGGGACGGGCACAATCGTTCGTGACGGCGTGACCTACTTCTTCTGCAGCATCAGCTGTCTGGAGAAGTTTCACGCGAATCCAGAGATTTATCTGAGGTCCGCTTCGGATAGCGCGAAAACGAAATCCGAACACCCCAGTGGGATGGGCCACTTGGGTCTTCATAAACTCTCAAGTGCGCCCAGCACAAAGTACACCTGCCCCATGCACCCGCAGATCGTCCGTGATGGGCCGGGAAGTTGCCCCATTTGCGGCATGGCGCTTGAGCCGATGGAAGTCACCCTCGAAGAGCCCGAGAATCATGAGTTGCGGGACATGTCGCGCCGCCTTTGGATTAGCGCAGCGCTCTCGCTTCCGCTGCTCGTTCTCTCCATGGGACCTCACCTCTTCGGGTGGATGCTCCCAAGCTGGACCCAATGGATCGAGGCGAAGCTCGCTTCAGTCGTGGTCCTCTGGGGTGGTTGGCCGTTCTTCCAGCGAGGTTGGCAATCAATCAGATCGCGGAACCTAAACATGTTCACCCTCATCGCGATCGGGACCGGCGTGGCATGGACGTACAGCGTTGTAGCGGTGCTCGCACCCAACGCGTTCCCGGCCTCATTCCGCGGCCACGACGGAAGAGTCGGCCTGTATTTCGAGGCTGCAGCAGTTATCGTAACGCTGGTGTTGCTCGGTCAGGTTTTGGAACTGAAGGCAAGGAGCGCCACCAGCAGCGCGATCCGCGCCTTGCTTGGCCTTTCTCCGAAGACCGCCCGTGTGATCCAAAACGGCAAAGAAGAGGATGTTCCGTTAGACACCGTGCAAGTCGGTGACATCATCCGTGTGCGCCCCGGTGAAAAGATCCCCGTTGACGGAGTGGTGACGGAAGGGCGGAGTCCGGTAGACGAGTCCATGATTACCGGTGAGCCAATGCCCATCGAGAAGGCGGAGGGCGACAGCGTCACCGGCGCGACCGTTAACGGGACAGGAACGTTCCTTATGCGCGCCGAACGTGTTGGCAGCGAAACGCTTCTGGCGCAAATCGTTAAGATGGTCGGCGAAGCCCAGCGCTCGCGGGCTCCAATCCAGAAGCTGGCTGACAAGGTCTCCGCTGTCTTCGTTCCTGCCGTAATTGTCTCCGCCCTGACTGCCTTCGTTGTGTGGGCGATGTTTGGTCCGCCACCTGCGATGGCCTATGCGGTCATCAATGCCATCGCCGTGCTCATCATCGCATGTCCTTGCGCGCTCGGCTTGGCCACCCCGATGTCGATTATGGTTGGGACAGGCAGAGGCGCTCATGCGGGAGTGCTGATTAAGAACGCCGAGGCGCTCGAAATGTTCGAGAAGGTCGATACGATCGTTGTCGACAAGACTGGCACGCTCACCGAGGGCAAGCCAAAGCTAGTCGCTGTCAGGACTCTTGGCGACGCGAAAGAGGAGGATCTCCTCGCCTTGGCAGCGGGCCTAGAGACGGGGAGCGAACACCCCTTGGCGGCGGCGATTCTTGCCGGAGCTCGCGAGCGAAACCTTGAGCCGCTAGCCATTCAAGGATTCGAATCCATCACGGGCAAGGGCGTGAAGGGCAAAGCAGGCCTGGATGAAGTGGCGCTCGGCAACCGGGCCCTCATGGAGGAAGTCAAGGCACTGGTTGAAGAGGCTGACAAGCTAGCCGAAACGATGCGGGCCGAAGGCCAAACCGCCATGTTTGTCGCCCGCGAAGGCCATGTCATCGGTCTAATCGGCGTCGCCGACCCCATCAAAGCGGGCACGCCCGAAGCATTGAAGAGCCTTCAGAACGCGGGAATCCGTATAGTCATGCTCACGGGCGACAGCCGAACCACCGCCGAGGCCGTTGCCAGAAAGCTGGGCATAGACGAATTAGAAGCCGAAGTCTTGCCGGAAGGCAAGATCTTAACGATACAGAGGTTGCAGGCCGAGGGCCGAATTGTTGCGATGGCCGGAGACGGGATCAACGATGCGCCCGCCCTTGCGCAAGCCCAGGTCGGCGTGGCAATGGGGACCGGAACCGATGTGGCGATTGAGAGCGCCGGCATCACTTTGTTGAAGGGTGATCTGACCGGGCTCGTTCGCGCTCGACATCTGAGTCGGGCCACGATGAGCAACATCCGGCAAAACCTCTTCCTCGCGTTTGTATACAACGCGCTTGGCGTCCCAATCGCGGCGGGTGTGCTCTACCCATTCACCGGTCTTTTGCTCAGCCCTATGATTGCGGCACTGGCGATGAGCTTCAGCTCAGTTTCGGTGATCGGCAATGCCCTCCGGTTGAGGACCGCCAACCTGTAGAAATGTTGTCAAGCAGACCGAGGATTTAGCGCCGCATAACCCCTTAGATGTGACGCAGCTCGTCAGTTTGTCCGGGAAGTGCAGTGGATGGGCCGTACTCCCGCCCCAGACTCGGACAAGTTGCCGAAGTTGATGCGGTGGAAGTCGGAGGTGTTCGAAAGCATCGCCGAGAAGGTAAGGAAGAGGGCCGTGCGCCGGACGATAATTTCACTTCAGAGAATGACAGACGGCTTGCAATCTGGCGATGACTCGGGACTCCTCAATATCTGGGGCGAGGTCTGCGTGCAGATGCAAGGCGAGCAATCTGTCTTCTGGAACACTTATGTCGAAGAGATTGAGCGAACCATCTCTCAGGTCGTTCAAGACCTGAGCCGCCCAGACCCCTGCGGCGAGGGCGAACGGGACGGTCAGACCGTCGGACATGCCGATAACGAGGTCGCGGACCATTTCGCCGGATGTGAAATGGCGTTCTATGTGACTGTCCGCAGGAAAGCGCGTTCTAGAGGCCATATATCAATATGGCCTAATTGCTACTTCGGCACGACTTCGTATTTCGAGTCGGCGTTGCGCCATTTGATGGAGCCATCCGCCATTCCCTCGACGAGTGCCTTCAAATGTGCGAGGAGGGCGGACGGAAACTGATCCTGGGCGACCACCAGAGATGGCAGCGAGATACCTTCGCTCAATGAAACAACGAGGGCGCGCACGATGGTGTGCCCGTTCGGAGTGCCCTCAGCCACCCGAACGGGCAAGCTCTTGTCTCCCTCGAAGGACGGCTCTCGCTTCCCAGAGGCGGGATACATCAGTTCGACGATACCGTCGGAATCGTCTTGGTCGAAGATGTACATGTTGCCCCGAGACGGGCCCGTAAGGTGATACGTAATTCGCTGGCCCGGGCGGGCCGGGGTCGGTGCCGTCACGAGATTGACGTCGTCCTCCAACGTTGGGTTGTTCATTTCGACGATGTTCCAGATTCGCTGGACGTAGGCCTGCTTCTGGATGTATTGCGCCAGGCTTCCCTTGGCGAGCGACGCTTGGAAGGCGCTTGCAGGGTTGGCTCCGATTCCCGTAACCGCATCTCGCTCGGTGATCTCGTCGCCGACCGCGCGGATCGCGAGCTTGCCGTCCTTGATCGACAGATAGAGCGACCGGTCCTTTTGGTCACCTGCGGGCGGGATGATCTCGACTCCGTCGAGGTTGTCGCGAACCCAATCTGAGATCGGTTGGCTGTACTTCTTGACGATCGCCGCCCGATCATTATCGCCCATGACGTCGGTGTCCGCGTCGATGGCGACTCGCAGGATTCGGCGCTTCTTCTCGAAGTTTTGAACCTCCGTTTGAACCTGCTGTTCCACCTGGGCGGTGCGAGCGGGGGCGGCTCCTGGGGCCATCGCGAAGAGGACGTCGGCGGCTTGGCCCGTTAGCGACGGGCGGGTCTTGGGCATGTAACTGGGGTCTTTTCGCCAGTAGCTTTGCAGGAACGTGGCTAGGTCGCCGTAGCTTGGTGTCTCCCCTTTCTTGAGGCGACTGAGGGCGCGGCCCACGACCAGGTCCGTGAACGCACTGCGCCACTTGTCGGCGACCGGGTCGACGCGCCATTCGAACGCGTTGCCGGTGGCGTCGGTCGCGCTGATGCAGATCCCGGGGCCCTTCCAGAGAACACTTCGGGGGGTTCCTTTCCGGACGACGGCCTTGGGCTTGAATTGATAGAAGCGGTTTTCGCGGGTTGCGGGATTTCCGGAGACGAAGTAGGCGGCGTCGAAGACCACGATGGGGATCGCGCCTCTTGCCTTGACTCGAGTCGCCCAAGCTTCGAGATCGGTGAACGATATGTCGTTCGTCGAGGCGGCGGCGCCGCCGTCGAATGGCACGAGCGTCGGGGAGAGGCCGGTTCCGCCGGGCTTCTTGGCGTCGACGGATCCGCGGCCGGAGAAGTAAAAGAGAACCTGGTCTCCGGTAGAGGCCTGGTCCTCCATCGCTTTAAGTTCTTTGAGGATCGCTGCCCGCTTCGCGCTTGCTTCAGTCAGCGACTTGTTCGTGAACCCGCAGTAGCTGGTCAAGAGGGCCATGTAGCCGACGTCATTGCTGGCTCCGTGGAGGCGCTGGGCCGCAGCATCGAAGGAGTATTCGTTGACTCCGACGAGGAGAGCGAGGCGTTTCGGGGCGGAATGCCCGATCGTCGCGAGGCTGGTCAAGGCTAACAGGGCCAAGAATGCCTTCATTTGAGTCCGACCTTGGCGGGCCGTGCAACCGAAGTCGCACCTACGCGATTGAGTTTTTCCGCCCATTCGCCGGTTGGGGCGATGAACGACCATCGGCCGTCGGAGCCGTGGAGGGCGTACTTGTAAATGCTCTGGTATTTGGTGTCGAGGTCATGGATCGTGACGCCCGTGGAGCCACAGGCGTCAATCATGGCGTGGACTAGGTGCCGGCCGTTCGGGAGGGTGATCTCGCCTAGGTAAAGGCCGGTGTGGTGGTCGCTCTTGTGAGGTCCGTCGGCTCGGTTCTGCATGATGATCCGATCGCCCGGCTGGAGACGGGCGAAAGGCAGAGAGGTCGCGAAATTCTTAGAGACTCCGCCGACTTCACAAGCGCCGGCCTTGAAGCCGACGAGGGCACCGAACTTCTCCATGTTGTGAACCGGTGGCGAAGGAACGGGCTCGCCGAGCTTTTTGTATATCGCTTCGACGAAGTGGGAGCAATCGATGCCGTGGCGGAGATCGGCGTGGCCCCAGTCGTAGGGCGTGCCGATGTACTTTGTTGCTTCGGCCGCCCATTTCGAGGAGTTGCCCGTGTAGGGCTTGCCTCGCACGAAGGCGATGGTTGCGGTCACGAGGGGCTTTGGAAGGCGGATGTCGTCTTCCGCCACATAGCCGGGCTGGTCACGAAACACGATCCGGTACTGCTTCAGAGTTGGGAGCCTCCCCGCAATCACGATCGCGGTTCCCGCGTCGATCGTCGCTACGGTCGGTGAAGACGCATCGCTCGTTTTGTGGAGCACGACCGATTTCTTGGTAAGACCCCGGCCGTTGATGATCTCCTCGACGGGCACCGTCGAATTCGGAGGCTGGGGCTTGTTGATGGGCGAAATGGCGGCAACCAACTCGCCGGGCTCCAATTCGCTGCCGGGTGATACGTCGGGATTCGCCTGGGTGAATGCCTGTTTGGTGACCTTCCACTTCGCGATCAGACTTTCGACGGTATCTCCGGGCTGTACTTCGTGGAGGCCCGTCACCTGGTAGTCCGGGTTCATCTGGCGCGCCAGCGCCTTTTGGTCGAACTCGGCGATAAGCATCAGCTTTCGACCTACGGGTGGCTGTTCGTTGGTGCGGAGCCCATTGATCCCGCGGATGATGCCTGGGCTGAGCTTCTTCTCGTCGGCGATCGATTCGATGGTGTTGCCCGACTTCACGATGTATGGAGCGAAGATGATCGGCGAATTGGTGATGCGCTGTCGGACGCCAGCGACGCCCCAATCGCCATCTCGCAGTTCGCCTTCCCGGATACCGTCAATCGGATCGGAGCCGTCATAGGGTTTTTTTGTGAAGATGGCCGCGTAAAAGGCGTACTTCGGCAATTGGCCCGTATGCATCGTCTCCGCGACGGCCAGCGCGTTTGGGGCGCAGCGCTCTGTTCTCGGAAGATCTCCAGCTTCTAAGTTGGGATCCACGACGGTCTTTCCCGCTTGGTCCTTTCCGAGCAGAGGCACCGGCTCGCCCTTCTCGAACTTATAAAGTTGCACGTACCCATTCGTGCGACCTCTCGCCGTAATCAGCAAGGTGTTTGCCGGCGGAGTCACTCCAATCTCGGGAACCATGGTCAGGTTTTTCGCAGTTCGGTCGGGAAATTTTTTGGCGCTCAGGTGAAGCTTCTCACAGAAAAAGGCTGGCGTGAAGAAGGAGATCGTGTCATCTTCGACATCGTTAGCGACTCCCAGAAGGTCGGACACGGTATCGACATCGATCATCAGCCGATCCTGCCCGCCTACCTTCTGGAGGCGTGGCGGCTCGTCGATCGAGTACGACTGGGCAACGTTTCCGTCCATGTCGTAGATCTGGACATCGACGGGCCCTTCAGTTCCCACCGGCATGGTGATAAGCGGTTTCCCCTCGTAGTTCACGGTGGCGGTGTCCCCACTCAGGCTGACGGACCCTTTCCCGCCGAAAAGCACGGTGACCGCCTTCGCGAAGGGGATCGTGTATGTGTTGACGTTGAGATACACCGGCCCGAGGTCCGCGGCCGCCTCATCGAGCTTGATCTTCATTCGGGGAAGAACTTGGGCGGACGCGCTGCACGCAAGGACGACGGCGATGGCGACAGATTGAAAAATTCGCGTTGTTTGGATCATTGGCGCTTACCTCCCTTCTCGAAACGCTCGAAATGCTCCGGGAAGGCGTCTTCCAGGACCCAACGGTTCAGCTTCACCAGGTCGGGGCCCGATGGGTTTTGACGGAGCAGGGCCTCCGTCTCCGGTCGCAATTTGATCCCGACCGTCGCGTCGTAAATCTGCGTGGGATCTTGCAGAGCCAAGTTGATCAGCATCAAGAGGCGAGATTGGGCGTGCTCCGTGCCCGGATTCGCGTCTAAGAATTGCGCTTTGATCGATCCCGCGAGCCACTTCCCGAGGGCGTCATCGGCGGAAGAGACTCGCGCTAGCAACTTCGGAAGGTCTTTGGCCGGCTTGCCTCCAACCAGATTGCGCCCGACAGAGAAGCTCATGTGACGGGTGAAGACCTCGCCCGCACTGCGGGTCGAGTCCAGTTTCCCCCCCGCGAATTGGGAGAGCGGTACCCCGTCCGACATCTCGCGCATCGCGTCGAGGACGGCTTGGCAGCGATCTTTGTCAGTAAAAAAGAGGCACTGGATATGGTCCTCGCCGAAGTCGTCAAATGACAGATCGTTGCCTTCTCGGGGAAGTCGGAAGCTGGTCCCGGCGACCGCATCGCTCGCCTCGAAGGACCCGCCGCTGGGGAAGGCCACGTAGTACTTGCCCCCAAGATTGCCAAGCAGCACCAGATATCCGGGCTTGTTCGTCTTGAAGTCCAGGGTCAGCTTCTCGCCCGCTTGCATTGCCGTCTTGCTCGGGGAGGCCGTGAGCTTAAAGTCTTTGTCGCTCGCGTGATCCAAAGCGTAGAGGTCGATCAGGCCCTTGGGTGGTGCGATCTCGGCGCGTTCGCTGGAGAACATCCGAAGGGGCGCGGCGGTCGTCGGCGCGAGAGTGGGGAACTGCTGGTCGCCCGTCTTGTCCAGCATCTCCATCATTGCCTTCCGCACGTCCGTATTTACGGCACCCCAGGGCGCGAGAGGCTTCCTCAGGAAAGGCAGGAAGCAGGTCGTAAAGACGCCGTGGCTCCCGCTCGCGTCCTCCTTTTCGAGGGCTGGTTCGTTGAATTGGGAGGCGGTGAAGTAGCTGATGCGGGTGTCCGTGGTAAACGGGTTCGAAGTTTCTAGGCCGGCGGCCGGCTCATCGTCCTCGACCACGATGCCACTGCGCGGTTCATAGACTCTGGCACGGAAACGATCGGCGAGGCCCTTCGATCGCGCCATCGCTCCCGAGAAGCAGGAGTCGAGAATGATCGAGCGAGTCGCGCCGTTGATTTTTAGGACGGCGGTGCGGAGCTCGGTGGGGGTGATGAAGTTTCCAAGCCTTTGAGCGTCGTAAGGCAGGATGCCGACCGGGTTGCGGCAACCGTGTCCGGCGAAAAAGAACACGAAGTTTTCTTTGGCTTTGATCTTCTTGCTGACGTCGTCGAGAGTTTTCAGCACGCCGTTGTGGGTCGCGTCTTTGCCCAGCACGTACGTGACGGTGAACCCGAGCCCCTTCAATGCTTGGCCGATGCTTTTCGCGTCGGCTTCGCAGCCTTTCAGCTCCTTGATTTCGGGAATCTGGTATTTCTGAACGCCGACTACGACGGCGATGTCGGCTTGGGCGACGCACACCAACGACACGGCCAGTGAAAGGAAGAAGAGGCGCTGAAGTGTCGAATATTGAGTGTTCAGCATCCTTCTTAGCGAGACGTTTCTAGCGACCGATCGTGCCTTCCATTGAATTTCTCGCATTCCTCACCTTAAGCTAAATACTGATCCCCTACAGGCCCGCCCCGGCCTTCTGAATCGCCGCCAACTGATCGGACGGCAGCTGCATCACTTGGGCGTCGCCATAGATGCTCTTCGCCATCGTCTTGTCGCCCTTCGCCTTGTAATACTGAATCGCGAGCAAGAATGGCATCCCGCAGGTGGGATCGCCGGTTTTTGCGGATTCCATGGCGTCGAGGAACGCCTCGTCTGGATTGCCCCCCTTCTCCTTCTGAACGGCTTCCGCCGTTCGCACGAGGATTTTCGCTCGCGCGGAAGCCGAACTGTCGGCGGAGGCGGATTGGGCTTTCTGGAGCATGGAAGAGCCGCCCGCGTCGTCGCCGGATTGGAAGCATGCGATCGCAGCCAAAGCGAGCGCTTCCGGATCGTTCGGACTTTGTTGGGCGGCTTGCTTTGCTGCTTTCACGTCGCCCCTCAACAAGGCTCCGGTAGCGGCGGAGGCTCCCGGTGAGGACGGCTGCGGTGCTACAACTCCGCCGCCGGGAATCGTGCCGCCCGGGGTCGTTCCTCCGGGGGGCGTCTCGCCGAGGCCAGGCGTTGGAGTCGGGGGCGCGTCCTTCGATATCGTCGTGTGACTCGTCGCCAACGGCTTGTCCGTTGAGTCGCCGTAGACCGATATGTCCACCGGAACGGGCGCGCCGGCGGGAATGTGATAGTCCGCGGGGGCAAGCGCGACCACCCGGTCGGCGCCCTCCGCCCGCACGGGCTTGAGGTCGATCGTGCCCAGCCGGATCAGCTTCACCTGCGCCGCATAGCCGGGGGTCAAGAGGGTGAACTCTTTGCCAACCTGGAATGGATCGACGGTGAGGCTGTAATCGGTCCTCGCGGGGGCGCCGACCACGATGATCTGGCCCTTGTTTCCGGTTCGGGGAATCAGCGCCTCCATATAGGCCAGTAGCACTTTGCGACGTGATTCGAGGCGGATTCGCCGGTTCTCGATGCCCTTCAAGCTGATGTAGTAGCGGCCCCTCGTTGCCTCTCGATCGAAGCCGGGCAGGATATCGACGGGATCCCCGATGTCCTTACCGGTGTCGACATCGACGATGATGACCTTCGACTTGTAGAGGTACTTGCCCTCGACCTCGTACTTCGCCTGGTCGTTTTTGGCGTGCAACTCGACGCCGCTGATCTGGGCTTGGTCGATGAGGCGCGCGCCCATGAAGTCGATCACGTGCAGGAGAAGGAACAGGCCGATAGCGAGCATCACGAGGCCCTTGATGTTCTGGACGAGAGCCTTGCCGCAGCCCTCCACCGTCGCCGGGATAGGCGGATGGTAGGAGAGTATAGGGTCGGTCGGGGCTTTCTGAGCGTCCTTCTGGTCCGGATCGCGATAGACGACTGCGTTCCGATACTGCGCGCTCGCCGGACCCTGGAGAGCCGTAGCGGGTAGCGGGGGAATGGAGGGTGAATCCACACGTCGCACGACGATGGGGATCGGCATGTCTTGGGTGTGGCCGCGGAATTGGCGCTGCTTGCTGGTGGCTTTGAACGGTACCGTGCGGACGGAGGGCAGGCGGTTATCCTCGGGAGGCGGGATCGCAACCCGCACCGTCGGCGGCTGCTCGATCATCACATTTTGCAACCGAGGCGGCTCTAACTCGCAGTACAGCCAGTCGTTTCCTGAGTTCTCGATCACGACCTCATAGGGTCGCGATTTCCGCATCATGCCAACCCGCGCTGTCTCTGGCTCGACCCGGAACTTCCATTGGTAGTAGGGTCGCATGAGGGCGACCGCTTCCAAGCGGTGCGTCGCGTCCTCGATCCAGTTGCCACCTCGGTCGCCTGCGATGCTGACCTTCACCACGACGCTAAGCGGATAAACGCCGGCGCGTGCCTCAGGCAAGCGGTCGGCTTGGACGTCGAGAATGATCCGCCGGGACTGCTTCTGGGGAACGTAGATTTGCACCCAGGAGTTGTTCGGCCCGTAGACGTCCTCTTGGTTCTGGACGACGGCTTGGGGATTGTCCGGCGGGAGCGCAACGAAGGAATACCAGTATTCCTTCCAGCGCGGCACCGCGCATTCCAGATGGATGCGATAAGAGTTGTTCCGGTTCGTCTCGTTGGTGACGGTGATGACCGTGCGTCCCTGGCCCACCCAGCCGCGGTCGGCTGGAGTTCGAGGCGTGTCGCCCGGAACGACGTTGATCTCGGGTTGAAGAATTTCGATCATCGCAGTCCCCTCGCTTCCGGATGTTTGGCCAAGAAGGCGGCCGCTTGATCTCCGTCGCCCGATTCCACGAGCTGCCACCCGCCCTGGTTATGCATCAGTCCCGTCACGATCTGGTGGGTCGAGATCACCTCGGTTACGGCGATCGCCCAGTCTCCGGCGAGCGTGATGCGCTTCGGCGCGAATACGTTTTGTTGCCCAGGCGCGAATTTGGCTCGCATGGCGTCGAGGATCGCCTTCCGGATCGTCGCCTGGGCGCCTTTCACCTTGTCTTTGGCCGTAATGTCGACCGCAGTGGGTGCGGGAACTGTGGTCGGCGTCGGGCTCGGACTTGGTGACGGTCCCGTGCTCGGCGTGGGAGACGGCGAAGTCTCCGGGGTCGGGCTCGGTCCCGACCCTCCAGCCCCCGCGTGGAGCTTGATCTGGACGACAGGGCAGTCGGCATCGGTCGTCGCGAGCAACCAGATGCTGTCCGTCGATTCGCTACCGCTTACCGCGATCTTCGGGAACTCGGTGCCGCCGTTGTTAATCGCGACATTTCGAGGATTCCTCATGTTCGCGATCTCGAAGCCGGTCGGCATCCGGACCGTGTAGACCTGCAGCGACGAGGTGCTCGAAGTCGGAGTCAGATTGCGAATCTGCAGGCCCTTCATTCCACTTGCGGGCACGTCTACGTTGTAGACCCGCGACGGAATCGTGCGTCCGGCGAACGTGAAGTCCTCCATCTTGAAAGCCAGCGCCTTACCGCTCGTGTCGTTGATCGCGAAGATCCCCTTCGTGCGCCAAGGCACGAAGTGCACGCGGACGCTGTCGCCGCCCCCGAAGAACTTCGAACGCACGCTGTAAGTCGTGTCCTGCTCGTTTCCGTAGGAGTTCTTCGGAACCTGGACCTCGTCCTTCACCGCGTTGTGCCCGCCGCCGCCAACCGGCGTGGAGACTTGGCCCTGCATCTTGGACGCTCCGACCATGGCGTAACCGGGCGCGTCGTACTCGATCTGCACTGGCATCGGCACGTCGAACGCGACGTCCTTCAGGCCGTCACCCAAGATGTAGGCCTCGTTGTCGTCGCCGGTAAGCGCGTTGGTGACGCGGACATTGCTGGGCGCGCTGCCGACCATGATGAGCAGCACGAAGAGGATTGGAACCATGAGGAACCAAGGCAGCGGGAAGATGCGCCAGCGGCCCGCCTTGATTTGAACGGTGTTGCCGGGTACGCCCGCGTTGCGCGGATCGGTGACGGGGTTCGCGGCGAGAGTCGCTTTGACGGTCTCCTTCCACCCTAGCCACCAAATTCCCTTTCGCAGCACTCGAACTCGGTGGTCGACCGGCTGGGCGGGGCGATCCGGGCGCGGACTCTCGACGTTTTCCAGCTCGCGGTCGACGAGGAACCGCCATCGTGGCGTTTCGTAGAGGTTGTCATCCCCGACCGGGTTCCCTTCCCGGTCGTACTGCGCCTCAGGGTCCTTCGCGGCGAGGCGGTAGGCAGTATCCGCGTTGCTCGGGTTCTGGACTCTAAGCTCAAAATCTATCTTTCGGCCGATCGGGCCAATCGTCACGTTCGGTTGCTTCGCGGTCACCGCGACGCTTGGCACCGCGCCTACGGACAAGGTCAAAGAAACGTTGGTGGGGGGCTGGCCGAGAACGCCGTAGCGAACCTGGAACCGATAGCTCCCCGCGCGGGCGTTGAGCGGCGGCTCCAGTAGACAGGAGACCCAGCCGTTGGCGTCGGGGTCGAGACTGACGATCTGCTGCTCGAGGCTGATCCAGCGCTCGGGGTGGGACCAGTCGTAGGAAATTTCGTAGTTACAAACGGTCGGATCGTCGTTCTTGACGCTGAACTTGAGGCGAATCCGCTCGCCTGGCTTCGCGGAGATAGTAGTTCCGTTAGCGGGTCCCTGGATTTCCCGGTCCACGGGCGACTCGGTCGAGGCCTGGCGGGTGGCAAATCCCGCGGTCCCGCTCGCCGCCGATTTAGGCCCGAGGTCGACGAGCTTGGGCTCTTCGGGCATGTAGGGTGCGGGCGCTTCTTCTGACTTGGTAGGCGGCGGTGTGTAGCTCGGCGTGTAAGTCGGGCCGACCGGCGGCGGCGGAGTTGCCGCGGGTGGGGGCTGGACTGGCGCGGGCTGGGGAATCGGCGGCGCTGGCGCCTCGACCTCGGGCTTCAGCATCCTCGGCGCCGTGTATACCGGGGCCACGTACTGCGGAGCTACCGGTTGCTCGACTGGGGGCTCCGGAATCG
>JBBSFL010000018.1:0-19898 GCA_038238735.1 Fimbriimonadales bacterium
CTTCGGCCATTTCTCGTCGGCGGTCTTAATCCGGCTGTCCCGGTCTTTGCTCCACATGGTTTTCACCTTCGGGTTGTAATTCAGGTACAATTTGTCGTCCACAACGGTAAAGGCGTCGGGATCGGTGTGGGAGCCGAGGTAGGCGCTGGGGTGGGGGTTGGAGTCGGCGGATTCACCGTGCCATTGCCAGTGCCTTGTCCTGTGGTCGGCTGCCCGACAGGGGCGTTTCCACCCGGTAGGGCTTGGAACCCGCTATCAGGAGCCTTCGCCGTGGTCGGCGCAGAAAGGACCCGGTTTTGCGCGCTCGGCGGAGCCGTTTGAGAGGGTCTAGAGGGCACCTGGCGCTCAGGTTTTGGATGAAAGACCTTGTGCTCTTTGACCAGCCTTTCGAGTTTCTTCTTAATTTCCTCCTTTTTCACGACCTTTTCGACTTTGTGCCCCTGCTGGTCGATGGTCACGCGCTGGATCTCGACGTCACGCACGATTTCTCGAGTTGGAACGTAGCTTGCGAAGGCCGAAAGACCGCCCCATAGGACACCGTTGACGAGAATCGAACCGGCCAGGGCGAGGACAAGTCGGCCGGGAATGTACGGGGAAGCAATGGTCATTTGGCCGTCCCTCCCGATGCTTCCGGCGCGGTGGCCAATGGGAACCGGGTGATGCCGACGCTCCGCGCCTCATCGATGCAGCGGATAACAATGCCGTAGGGCACAGTCTCGTCGGCGTTGATCACGACGCTCGCCTGGCTCAGATCGATCTGCGGCCCGCCCGCCTTTTGGACTAGGGCGGCGGCGAGGTCATCGAGTCTCACCTCGTCCTTATTCACGAAGACTCGCTGCTGTCTGTCCACGGTGATTGTAAAGTCGAGCGCGTTTTGCTTGCTCGCGGTGCTCGCTTGAGGCAGGTTGACCGGGAGGCCCTGAAGACGAGTTAGGGCGAGCGACGAGAGCATGAAGAACACGAGAAGGAAGAACATCGTATCTATCATCGGAATGATCTCGATCTTCGTCCTCTTGAGCTCGCGTCTACGTCGAAAGGTCATCTCTATGCTCCAATCGCCTCCGGAATCACACGGGCGTCGGCGGCGGAGTCGCGAAGCACGTTGATCAAGTGGGTTGCCGATTGTTCGGTGATGGAGACGGCGGCCTTTTGCCGGGAGGCGAAGTAGTTGTAGGCGACGAAACAGACGACGGCAATCGACAGACCGGTAGCCGTCGCGTAGAGTGCTTCGCCGACGCCGTAGAGAATCGAATCGTTAGCTCCGTTACTCTTTGCCGCCGCGATCGCCTGGAAGGTGCGGATCATTCCAAACAGGGTGCCCAGAAGTCCGAGGAGGGGCGAGATTGTCGTGGTCGTGTCCAAGATCGGCAGGAAGCGCTCCAGCCGTATGAAGTACGCCTCGCCCACCTCCTGCACATGGCGTTCGATGTCCGCCACCGGCAGATTCTGGTTGCGAAGAATCGTAGCAAGGCTCGCCGCGACGGGTCCCTCGTACGATTGAGAGAGCTTAAGCGCCTCGTCCGCCTTTCCCTGCTTCACGAACGCCTCAACTCTTTCCAAAAGGCCCCGCGCCGGGTTGGCGAGGAGCCGATAGGAAAGGAGCCGCTCGATCACGATCGCAACCGCCGCGATGGACAGAAGGAGTAGCGGGTACATGACCCAGCCGCCAGCCTGAAAGAAGTGAGAAACGGCTTGCATAGTCTTTTTTCGCGCTAGAACTTGCCGTTAAGCGAGAGCAGGATCCTCCGTCCCTGCTGGAAGCGCGTGCCGCTGAACGCGGAATTGAAGTTGAAGAGGTCGCGATGATCGAAGACGTTCTCGACTTCGAGCGCCACCCCAACCGACTTGTAGAGATTGGGCTTCGCGATTCGCAGGTTCAGTTGCGCGTGTGGATGCCGGTTGTCGCCATCGACGAGAACGCTCGATGCGAAACCGCTTCCGTAGTTAAACTCTCCCCCCGCTTGCCACCCGGTTCGGAACGTGTAATTCGCTCCTAGAGATAGGGTGTGAAGCTGGTCATGGTCGTTATAGGCGTCAGGAATCCCCTGAGGCTTTGCAGTCGCGATTTGATAGGAGACGTATCCGTCGAGACCAAAGGGTTGGGTTGGAAACAGGTTGTAACTGAATTCATAGCCTCGGACAAAGTCCTTAGGGATCGAGTCCGTCACTAAGACGCCGATTTGAGTCCCCGTTACGAGCAAACCTGTATCGAGCTGATCGCGAATGTCTTTGATGTAGGCACTCATCTTCGCGCTCTGGCCCTTTCCGGTTTGGTGCTCCACCGAGACTTCGTATTGATTCAGCTTCTCCGGTGGAACGATCGATCCGACCGCTGACCCTTGAGCGCCCGGAGGGGTGATCATCAAACGGTTGTAGGAGGCCCGCAAGACAGTCTTCGGGGAGAGCGCATAGGCTAGATTGATGCGAGGCGAGATCATTTGAAGCGATTCGCTGTCGGAGAATGGAGCTTCGGCGTTCCGCTGCGTAGTCTGATCGACCTGATAGTCGTCGAATCGCAGGCCGTAGTTGGCGGTTAACTTAGGCGTAATTCGCCAGGTGTCTTGCAAGTAGGCCGCTCGATACCAGCCCCTGCGATTCACCGTGACGGTCGACGGATTGTTACCGTCCGGACGCAACAGATAGAGCGGGTTTGTTGGATCAGGCGTTGAGTTGTTTGGATCCCCGCTGAGAAGGGTGTTCAGTGCCAACTGGCTCGCGGGATTCAGCGAGTAGCTGTCTGCGCTGGTCTCTCTATCCGCGGTGAACCCCGCCTTGAACGTATGCTTGCCTTGATTGCGAGTCCAACTTCCTTGGAATTGAGCGTCCCGCGAGTTTCGAATCACGTTCGGATTGAATTCGATGGAATTGTCTGGAGGAAGATTGGCGAGGTCTATCGACGGATTGTGGTTGAGCACATCGAGACCACTGTGGATGAGGCCGAAGGAAAGGCGCATCTCACTGTGGGGATCGAGCTGCCGGAAGTAGTTAAGAACGCCGAACTCGTTGCGATCCCTCTGGAAGACGTCTTGTCCATCCTGCTGCTGAGTCCCAAGGCCACTGCCGGGTCCCTGTGCACCCCCATAACCATAGCCTTGGCCGAAGGGGGCGTAGAAACCGGACAGCCCGGTCCGGTTCGCTACCTCATTGTTCGCGGGGTTTCCGCTAAGGAGAAGGCTACGGCTGTCCTTCGAGCTTAACTTGTAGTCGAAGTTCCCAAAGCCCGTGTAGCCCTGGCCGTGATTGTGCGCGGTCTGATTGTCGGGTTGTGGCGGTTCCAAGGCGTTTGCCGTGCTACGTCCGTTGACATCGATTAGGTATCCGAACCGCTTGGCGCGGGTGCCATCGTCGTTGGCCGCGCCGTAATCGCGACCAAGCTGTCCGCCGAACGTGAATCCGCTGTCGATCGTGCTATAACCGCCTCCGGACAGCGCGAACGTGCTGAAGGGACGTATTGTGCCCGCCCGCAGACTGACGTTCAAAACCGCCGCTGTCTCGCGACCGTACTCGGGCGCATAGCCACCTGTCATTACGTCCACGTTTTGAATCGCCGTGGGGCTCAGCACCTGCCCGAAGCGACCTTGAAAAGCTCCCGGCAACTGGAAGCCGTTAATGTAGATCGTGGTGGACGAATGCTCTCCGCGTGGGTGGAGTTGATTCACCGAGTCCTGCGCAAGACCCGGGTTCGTGCGCAGAAACTGATTGAGGCTTTGCCGATTGCCCGGGGCGCTGGGGAATTTCTGCTGAAATGCCTGGTCGCGAGGCGTTGACGATTCCGTTTGAGTGGGACGGGTGACGTTCTTATTCCCCGTCAACTTAATCACCTTCTCCTTCAAGGGCTCAAGAAGAACTTCAATGTCGGTCGTCGTGTCCGCTACGACAACGACGTCGCGGTTGTCGACTTGGAGGGTGTCCGCTTCTGTGGCGACATGCCAGGAACGCGCGTCGATCGCATCCGTCGTCGCGTTGCCATCTTTGTCCGTAGTGATCGTTATCGGGGGCTTAACATTAGCGGAGTCCCTCAACGTGATCTTGGCGTTCGCTACGGGCTTCTCATCGGCCGCGCCTTTGACCGAAAAGTGAAGTCTGCCGAGTACGTCGGCGAAGGCCTGCGATCCCATAAAGAGCACCAAGCCGCAAACGGTCGTGAAGCGAACTCCGCGCTTCGAATAGTAACGCAAATCCTGGATTCTTCCGATATTCTTCATGTCCCTCTACCGTAACCCTATACTCCTGTATAGTATTATTTCTGTCGACGTTATACTCCACCCCAGTAGTTAATGCAAGGGTTCCGCTAAATTCGCCCGGAAATCCACACGACACAGCCTGTCAGCAGAAAACTCGCGGCCTCCGTCGCGATCCAGATCCTTCTTGGCACGGTCGCTCGATGAAGCAAAGCTCCCAAGAAGGAGTTCGCCACCAGATAGAGAAAACCGCCGCCCACAAAGGCAAAGATCGCTCCCAGCGCGGTGGGAGTTGGCTTTGTGACAAAAGCGATCCCGGCGAGACCCCCCAGGATGGTAAGAGCTTCGATCCCTACGGAGAAGGCGAATGACTTCCACCGAGAGAATTGGGACCCGATAAGAAGCAATCCGAGCGCGAAGCCCTCTGGCAGCTTATGTAGTCCGACGGCCAGGAGGGCTCCCCACTCGGCTCGAACCGACAGACTCCCTCCCGCCGATATGGCAAGGCCGTCGAGAACGCAATGTAGGCCAAGTGCGACGGCCAGCAGTAAGAGACTTACTCCTTTCGCTCTAGACCGAGCTTCATCGCCGTGTGCGATTGCGCAGGAGGGGCACACGTCGTAGACGAAGTGCCCAACAATCCATAGCAAGCCATAACCAGAGATGCAGGCCGCAATGAACGCAGGCCAAGGTAGAGCGGCCTTCGCCTCGGGCAAGATGTCGAAGGCCGTAATTCCGAAGAGAACCCCGACGGCGATATGGATCAGGAGGTCGAGGCGCCTGCGCTCCACCCTCCCAATCGCGATCCCAAAACCAGCTCCAACAACTGCGATGATCGTCGCAAAAAGAAGAGCTGGGACGACGGTGCTTGAAATCCCCATACAACGTGACTACAGGCTCAGCGCATCGAGGTGGCGGTGACGTGGAGTTTCGTTCCGTCCGCTGTACCGGAGACCGTCACGTGATGTCCAACGTGAGCCATTAACGACTTCTGGTTGTCGACCGAAAAGACCTTGGCACCCTTATCTGAGATGAAAACGACCAGAGATCCGGCGGCGCAGCACTTCTTGGCGCAGGCGGCATGCTTCGCGCCGGCAAGATGGCACTTCGAATCCGAGACCCAACCCTTCATTGTCGTGGGGACAGGTCTGGTGAATGCTAAGGCGGCCGTGGAGAGGGCGAACAGTGAGACGGCGATCAGTTTCATCTTTGAAATTATACTATACACCAGTATAGAGTCTTCAGCCTTACTTCTGAAGATAAGCTTCTGGAGGCAACACGTTGGACGGTTCTTTCTTGGCCTTGACGATCGTCTCCTCGATGCAGGGTGGGCAACAGAAATTGTATCTCTTTCCGTTTATCCACCAGCAGAAAACCGGATTGGCCTTCGTCAGGGTAATCGGACAAAGATGGTCGCCCTTGAGGGGCTCTAGATCGTGTCGCGAGGGGTGTCTTTGAACTTGTCGGCAGGGCCTTACCCCCGTTGCGATCGATAGCTGCCTGCGAGTACAGCCCGCGTGGCGTGAAGAACACCTTATCTTCGAGAGCCATGTGTCGCTCCAAGTGTTGCTGGACCGACATCTGCGAATGATCTTCACTGTCTAGGCGTTTGAGTCCTATGTTCGCAACGTTGACTGCCCGTGCTTGAGCGGAACCCGCCAACGATCCAGTCTTCTCGGTCGCCGAAGTTTTAACGGCATGCGGTGATTATCGCCGAGCCCGCTACGAGCGTGCTGGCGCCTTCGGTGCTGGAGGCGGTTCCGCTTTGCTTATAAAGCCGATACCCGCCCCATACGCCCCGCCCGCGAACAGCAACAGAATGGCAACCTTACCGGCGATTGTAAACCCATCGAACCTATTCTCCCAGGTTCGCGGAAATCCTGCAACGCGAGGCTCCCCGATCCTCGAGGGAAGTTACTTCGCCCTGCCCCCGGAGGTTGCGGGATTGATGATTGATGGTTGTCGAAGCGAATTCCCACGCCATTGCATCGTGACCCTCGTTGCATCGAAAGGCGCCATTTTTAGTGGTTGGCTTGGAGAGCTTCCTCCCATGCTGATAAGCAGCAGACTGCCCCGACCTCCAGAACTCCTTAGCCCAGAAGCGGATTCAAGGCGCTCGCGGCTGGCGTTCCCGGAGCCGCTCCATCGAGCCACGCTTGTCGGTCGACGTCCTGGTTCGCATTCTGCGGCTCCTGGACAAGTTCGCCGTCCGCGAAATAGATAACCGTCATGACTTCCCGCGTGGTCTGAGTGGCGTTTTCAGGAGCGCGATGGATCGTAATGCCGGAGTGGAAAGTCGCGTCGCCCGCTGCCATAGCACCGGACGTGATGAGGGGATAGCCTTTCGATACGACGTACTCGTTGTAAAACTCGTCACTCTCGTCGGAGATGCCGTCGGGGACCTTGATGAACCCGTCTCGTTGCGAGCCGCCCGCAAAGGTCATCGACCCCATCTCGGCCGTGATATCGACCAATGGCATCCACATCGTCACCGTGCGGGATGCGTCAAGGGGCCAGAAGAAGCCATCCTGATGCCAGGGCGTGTGTCCACCGCCCGGCTCCTTGAAAAGCGCCTGATCGTGATAGAGCCGAACTCGATCGACACCCAATAGAGTTGCTGCGATCCTCGCGAAGCGGGGGGCCAAAACGAATCGAGCCACGCGCTCATTCGTTCGCCACAGGTTCATCACCTGGATGAATGCCTTGCCGTACGTGTCGCGTTCCGCCAAAGGCTTTCGGTCAGACGCTTGGCCGAATGTCGTCTCGACGATCGCCTCGCGGTAGGGCGCGATCTCTTGCGGCGTCGCGATTTTGCGCAGGAGCACGAATCCATCGCGCTGATAGCTGCCCACCGCGTTTCCAGGAACCGGATAGGCCGAATCGAGAGAAGGCAGCGAGGTCGCGCTCATCCCTGCATTATCCCGCTTCAAGAAAGCACAAACAAAAAAGCGGCCCTCTCCGTTGGGAGAAGGCCGACATTATGTTTTGGGAGGAGGGATTCTTTTGCTCTCTTACGTAGCTGATCTCTATCCCTGCAATCACCGTGCCAAAAGCGCCTCGCTCCTGAAATTACAGCCCACGATCGATGAGAAACTTCAGAATGTCGGCGATTCGGCAGGAGTAGCCCCACTCATTGTCGTACCACGCGACTGCCTTCACCAGATTGCCCAAACCGACAGTATCAAGGGAGCTGAAGATCGAGCTATGGGGGTTTCCCTTCAAATCGGATGAAACCAGGGGCTCGTCGGAGTATTCGAGAATTCCCTTCATGGGGCCGTCCGCATACTCCTTCATCGCCGCGTTGATCTCGTCGACGGAGGCCTCGCGGGTCAGCAAAGCGGTGAAGTCCACAACCGAAACCGTCGGCACCGGTACTCGAAAGGCCATGCCCGTGAACTTGCCTTTGAGCTCAGGGATGACGAGGCCGACCGCTTTCGCGGCACCTGTGGAGGAAGGGACGATGTTTTGCGATGCGGCGCGAGCGTCTCGCAAATCCTTGGAAGCGGTGTCTTGGGTCCTCTGCGAGTTCGTAAAGGCGTGAACGGTCGTGAGTAATCCTTTCTCGATACCAAACCGGTCGTGGAGAACTTTCGCGACCGGAGCGAGACCATTCGTGGTGCAGCTTGCGTTGGAGATGACCTGGTGAGCTGCAGGATCGTACATGTCGTCGTTAACGCCCAGCACGAGCGTGACATCCTCGTTCTTGGCTGGAGCGGAGATGACGACCTTCTTGACTCCGTGACTGCGATGGGCAGCCGCTTTGGTGGCGTCCGTGAAGAGGCCGGTGGACTCCACCACGATATCCACGCCCAACGTGTCCCAAGCAATCGCGCCCGGATCGCGCTCGGCGAACGACTTGATGGGCTTTCCGTTTACGTGGATCGTGTCGGCGTCGTGATCGACCGTTCCGTGAAAGGGGCCGTAAGTCGAGTCGTACTTGAAGAGATGGGCGTTGGTCTTGGTGTCTGTCAGGTCGTTGACCGCGACCACCTCTACCTCGTTGGGGTGCCTCTCGAGAATCGCACGGAGGGAGAGACGACCGATGCGGCCAAAGCCGTTGATGCCAATGCGGACTGCCATTTTTCTAGGGAGACTCCTTGAGGACAGGGCGGGCCGCTTTGCCTGCCTATGGCGGCATTTTACCAGCGGATCAGGTTGGAGCCCCAAACCAGGCCCGCCCCAAATCCGACCGTGAGCACGACCATGCCCTTCTGCAGGCGGCCGCTTTGATCCGCCTCATACAGAGCCAGCGGAATCGAACCACCGCTGGTGTTTCCATATTTGTGGACGTTGACGAACACCTTGTCGGGCGGAAGCCCGAGCTTCTTTGCGCTCGATTCGATGATGCGAAGATTCGCCTGATGCGGCACGAAGAGATCGACGTCGTCGATCGACATGCCCGCCTTCTCCAAGACCTTGCAGCAAGCGTCGCCCATCGCTCCAACTGCGAATCGGTAAACCTCCGATCCTGCCATAAAGATCTTGTCTCGCTTCCCTTTGGCCTGAGGGGAACCACCAGGGTATTTGGAGCCGCCGACCTCGAGCGTGATGTACTTGCCTCCGCTTCCGTCGCTCATCAGCACGGTTTGTATTACTCCGCGCTCTGTGTTCTCTTCGGCTCGGAGCACAACACCGGCGGCAGCGTCGCCGAAAAGGATGCATGTGGCTCTGTCGGTCCAGTCGACCTGCTTCGACAGCACATCCACGCCGAGGACTAGTGCGGTCTTGATCATCCCCGTCTCGATCATCGAGCTCGCGGTCGCTAGCGAGTAGATGAATCCGGCGCAGGCAGCGCTCACGTCATAGGCGCCTGCATTTTTGGCCCCGATTTGGTCCTGTACGAAGCTCGCTGTGGAGGGCCAAATGTGGTCGCCAGAAACTGTCCCCACAACGACCAAATCCAGAGCAAGTGGGTCTATCTTCGCATTCTTCACGGCTTCGCGAGCGGCTTCGAGGCTGAGCGAGCTCGCGCCCTCGTCGCCCACGCAGATGCGGCGCTCCCGAATGCCGGTGCGCTGGACGATCCACTCGTCGGATGTATCGACGATCTGCTCCAGGTCTGAATTCTTGACGATCTTGGAGGGAGCCGCGTGGCCAGTCGATTGGATGACGGCGCGAGTTGACATGGGATCGGCTCAGTTTAACCGTTCACCGTGGCGCGGGGCCATATTCTTGCTGAACCGCTTCGCGGATCGTCTCCATCAGACGCTGCTCGATGGACTTTTGCGCGAGCAGGAGCGCATTCTTGATCGCCTTGGCGTTGGATCGGCCGTGGCAGATGATCGTAATTCCATTGAGCCCCAAAAGCGGCGATCCGCCGTACTCCGCGTAATCCATCTTCTTCCGGAGAGGTTTCGTGACTTTTCGGACCGGCCAGTAGAGCCAGCGCAGAAGTGGATTGGTCGGTACCTCTGCTTTCAACTCGCGCACGATCAACTCGGCAACGCCCTCGCTTGTCTTCAGGGCAATATTGCCGACGAAGGCGTCGCAGACCACCACGTCGCACTGCTGGTGAAACATATCCTTGCCCTCGATGTTGCCTTTAAACCAAGCATGAGGCTTCAACAACCCATAGGCTTGCTTCGCGAAGGCATTGCCCTTGCCCTCCTCCTCGCCGATATTGAGGAGATGGACCGTGGGGTTCTTGCGACCCATGATTTGCGACGCATAAGCCCGTCCCATCAGGGCGAATTCGAGAAGGTGCTCCGGGTCGACGTCGGGGCTGGCGCCGGCGTCGAGGAGCACGAATCCGTCGGTTGCATTCGGAAAGGGGCTGGCGATCGCCGGGCGGTGGATGCCCGGAATCTGACGCCACACGAGCAGCGAGGTCGAGGAGCATGCACCGGTGTTGCCCGCCGAGACAAAAGCGCCCGCCTTCCCATCTTGCACAAGATTGATTCCAATCTGGATGGACGACTGCTTCTTCTTGCGGAAGGCCTCCATCGGCTTCTCGTCCATCCCGACTATTTCCGATGCGTGGATAACCTCGATGTTTCCAGGCGGCGAGCTTGGCAGTAACGCCTTGATGACCGCCTCATGGCCAACCAGAAGAATCTTGCGATTGAGCAAGGGCGCTGCATCCAGAGCGCCCTGCACGATCTGTTCGGGAGCGTTGTCGCCTCCCATCACGTCGAGCGCGATGTCTTCCGCCAGCGTGAGCTGGCTTGCTCGCACCTTGGCGATTTCGCTTCTCAAACGTCTTCCTCGGAACCCAAGAGGTTGCGTAGCTTGGAAAACTCGGGTCGCCCCGCTTGCTCTGCGCGTGCGTCTTCGCGAGCCTGGGCTACCGGACACGGGCCGTCCCAGCCGTGCTCGCACAGCGGTTGTAGAGGCAGCGACAGGAGCAAGCTCTGTCGCAGCAACGATTCGACGATCAGAGAGTTCTCCTCGAAAAGCTCAAAGGGCTCGTCGTGGACTACCTTGGCGAAGTCCTGCGAACTGTAGCTGCTGGGCACTCCTTCGACTGTGAATTGCTCGTCGACCTCGAATTCGAAGTCTTTCTCCAGGGGGGCGGAGCACCGGGCGCACTCCACCACCGCCCGAGTCGCGAATTTGCCGGTGATCAGCAGGATATTGCCCGTGCTCACTGCTTCCAGGAACCCCTCGACCGGCTTCAAAAGGTCCAGATCGCCCTCCTCGGGCAAATCTGTGCTGATATCGACCGCAAGTTGGCGCCCGGGATGCTGGAGCACGTCGTTGAGGTCGAGCAAGTCGTCTCGTCTCATGGGGCGGGAGGCAGTGTACCCACGGACCGCCAGCCTCAAAAACGGCTATCAGCGTGCGGTCGGAAGCGGTTTAGTGGGACAATGCGAAGAACGTGGAACGGCATCGACGGACGAGAGGCGACGGTCTGGGCAAGGCGCTGGGGATTCTCACCTTTCTTGGTGGCGTCGCGCTGCTCGTCATCACCTTTCGACTAGCCTATGACATGTTCATGGTGCCGCCCGAGCAGGCTCTGCATCTGGAGAAAGGCAAAGTCCTCGACGTAGCCGTGGCTGGCCAGTCCTTCGGGGTGCTTCTCCTCAGGGTGTTGCTTCTGATCGTAATGGGGTTGATGGGATCCTTGGTGGCCAATCGCGGGATAAAGCTTTATTCCGACTGTCTGGGACAGGCGGTCACCGAGGAAGAAAGAGGGACCCCGTAGTTTTGCGGGATATTGGTTTGTAGCGCATCGAAAGGCAATAACCGGTGCAAGTTCCAGGTGGCGATCGACGGAATTGCGCATATCATATATTCGCTTCAATCGAGCGGTGGCGAATTGCTCGCACCTTGGGTTGACGGCAACTGGCTCTCTGGGCCATTTTGTATTTTGTTAGGTTGAGGAGGAAGTCTTGAAATTCCAATTTTTTAGAACGGGCCTAGCGGCTGCGGCGATTATCGTCTCGGGCGTAGCGGCGGCGCAGTCTGCACCGAGCATCGATGTTTGGTTCAACAAAACCGGGAACACGGCTCATTCGGGGACGATCAGCGCGACCGCCGGCAGCACGCTGAGCCTCACGGTGTATTTCACCACCACGAACTTCACCGCGAGTGGCGGCTTGTCGCAGCTCGGCGCGATGCTCGGCTTCAGCAGCTCTCTTACGAGCGGCGCCGCAGCCGTTCCAACCGACCCCCGGCTGACCTACGTGCCTGCGTCCTTCGGTTACAACAACGCAAGCTACACGGCTTCGAACTTCTTCAACGGCTTGGGCGGTGGTAGCGGACCGGGATCAGGAACGGCGCGCCCGTACGGCTATGCGGCGGATATCTTTTCGGCCGGTTCGATTGCCAACACCGACGGAATTATCAACTCTTACTATTCGTTGAGCGTCACAGTCGCCGCCAATGCGGCTGGTCAAACGATCACGGTTCCGCTTTACGTCGACACCGTCGACACGAATCCGGGGACGTTCTCGACCTACGCCTACGCCGGATCGACGAAGGTTATTCCGACGCAGTTTTCGGCGAACATCGTCGTAGCCGCGACGCCGGAGCCCGCAACGATGGCCGTTCTCGGCCTCGGCCTCCTCGCGGTAGTCCGCCGACGCCGCAAGTAAGCCCTCAACCAACGCGAGGCGTCTCCCCTATTTCTAGGTGAAGACGCCTCGTCAATTCCGCAATCATATCTGCTCAAACGCACGATTACGCGCCAATTTGGCGTCTTGCAATAAGAATAAGGCCCCGACGCCTGCTTCTTTTCGGAGGATTCATTGACTTTCGCTCATTCATCTTTTCCCGCGAGATCCGCGCGAATTTTGCCCTCTCTGGCATCGCTGTCACTGGCTCTAGTGCTCTCGGGAGCGGCTTCGGCCCAGCGAGTCGGACGGGACAAGACACTTAATGACTCAGTGTTGCCGATCGTTTCCAAGAGCAAGGCAATTGGCGTCGCTAATCCGTCCGAAGTGGTGCACCTTGCAATTGGGCTCCAGCCTGCCGACGCTGATGGCTTACAGGCTTACGCGGATGCTGTGAGCGATCCTTCGTCCTCACTGTATCGGCAGTGGTTGACGCCCGAGCAGGTTGGAGATCAGTTCGGCGCGCCCGTAGGTCAGGTCACTCAGTTGGTTAACTTTTTGAAGGGCAAGGGTTTGACCGTAACGCTCGTCCCGAAGCAACGCATGACCCTTCTCGCAGACGGAACGGTAACTCAGGTTCAAAGCGTTTTTGCGACCACGATCAACAAATATTCGGACTTCGACGTGGCGACGATGAAGCCGACCACCTTCAGGGCGAACGCCTCGCCGGTGGTCGTTCCCGCACAGTTTGCCACTCTCATCCAGAGCGTCGATGGCATTGAAACCTACAGCCGACCCATTCCTCGTGCCAACACCACACAAATAACGCCGGCTCGGCGTCGCGGTCTCTACAATAGCCAGCCGTCGTGGAATTTCGGATTCACGGGCGCAGGGATCACCGTGGGTATCTCGAACTGGGATGGCCTGCTTAAGACCAATGCCACCACCTTTATCTCGGGTTTCGGCCTACCAGTTCCCGGCGGCGGAGCGGGTAGCAATATCAGCTTTAGACCAGCAACGACCGGCGATAGCTTAGGTGGGACTCAGTGGGGAAGCGGCGAGGGGGACTTGGATGTTGAAATGGTGCTCTCGAGCGCCCCTCTCGCGTCGATCATCGTTTACGACGGCAATGGCAATAATTTACAGACGATTCTCACAAACGAGGCCAACGACAACACAGCGGACATCATTTCTGAAAGCTACGGATGGAGCGGAATAACCGACAGTGGATCCGTTACTCTGCATAACATCCATGTAACCATGACCACTCAGGGCCAGACTTACATGGCGGCCTCCGGCGACAACGGAACGGCGGGAGTCAACAGTTCGGTGAACTATCCCGACTTCGATCCGGAACTGCTTATGGTAGGCGGCACAGTTCCGACTGTAGTAGACACCACCGGCGCTCGAGTGACGGAGCCTGGTTGGAGTGGGAGCGGCGGAGGTTGGTACAACGGCGTCCGCACCATCAACGTACTTCCCTCCTGGCAGGTCGGAACCACAGTGCCGACGACGGTCAACAAGCGGCTGGTTCCTGATATCGCTCTTGGATCATTCCAAGAAGTGGTCTATTGGGATGGCACGGATCCTAGCCAGGGCGCCCCTGGGCCAAACTTCTACCTCTTCGCCGGTACGAGCTGTGCCTCGCCCGCTTTCGCCGCCAAACTTGCCCTCATCGAACAGAGGCTGAAGGCCTTCACCGGCCTGTCTTCTTACCGTCTTGGTCGAATTCAGGACCTGATCTACAAGATGAACGGTCGTTCAGATGTGTGGTTCGACGTCACCTCCGGCAACAATGGAACGCTTCCCTTTTCCGTGGCACCGTTCGGAACGACGTCGGCCGCTCGGGTTGGGTGGGACTTCGTCACGGGTTGGGGAGCCCCTAACATCGAGAATTTCTACCAGAGCTTCTTTATCAAGGGCAACGTCTCCCTCGGCGAGTGGGGCGGGAGCAAGGCTCAGCCCGTCACGTTTGAAATCCGGAATGCGAGCAACGTGACCATACAGACGATCAATACGACGCTGGACTCACTCGGCAACTTCGTGTTCCTTCCGGGAACGCTCGCTGCCGTACCAGACGGAACGAACTACACGATCACCGCGAAGGTCTCGCACTGGCTCCGAGGGGGCATCACAGGCTTCACGCTTAATCGTGGCCAGTTGCCTATCAATCTCGCCTTCAGCCTCGTGAATGGCGATGCGGATCTGGATAATCAAGTAGGCCCCGGCGACCTAAACGTTCTCCGGTCTAACTTCGGCGGAACCGCGGCCGTTGCCGATATGGACGGAGACGGTCAGGTCGGCCCGAGCGATCTGAACATCCTGCGAAACCACTTCGGCGCTTCGGGCTTCTAAGGCCCATTCCCCGGTATTAAGAGCGGACACCTTGTGCGGCTCTTAATACTTTTCGAAGAACATGAATACTCCTTTCCTCAGAATCCGCGCGACCCTGTTCCTCGCCTTTACCGTGCTATCGACGTGCGCTATCGCCCAGTCGCGAGGCGGCGGAAATTCGGTCGGTACCCCATGGCGCGGCAAACCCGCTGTTTATGCGACGACTGCCCAGATCATGGCTCGGCCTCAGGTCCAACCTCCCTATCCCACCGTTCCTAAATATGAAGATTCCGGCGAGGAGTCCGACGCGAACGACCCCATGCCGAATCTGCTCGCTCGGCAATCCTCCACCTATCCTGAGGCTTCGGCTTATCAGCCCCGCATCCAGCCCCCTCATCCGTTCTTCACGGTCGGCAACAGCTTCCTCGCCGCCCAAAGCTCGGAAAGCGGATTCGTTCCGCCTGACACGATGGGTGATGTCAGCCCAACTCAAGTTCTTGTTTGCGTAAACGGCCGGATCAAGGCGTTCAAGCGAGACGGAACGCTGGATGTGTTGAACACCACTACCGATGCGTTCTTCCTTTCCGTTCGAAACGGCAGCTCGACATCCGACCCGAGAGTGAGGTGGGATCCTCTTGCGCAGAGATGGATTGTCGTGATCATCAACGTCTCGAATCAAAACAATCGCATCATGCTCGCGGTGAGCAACGGCCCCACCATCGATGCCGGCACAGTCTGGGCCTTCAGCTTCTTTAATTACGCCTCGCCCCTACCGGCCCCGTCCGCCCCGTCCAGCGCTACAAGTTTTTGCGACTACCCAACTCTTGGCGTCGATAAGAACGCCGTGTACATTGGCGGCAACATTTTTACCGGTTCCTTCTCGGGCTGCGACCTGTTCGTTATTCGAAAGAGCGACCTACTTGCGGGAACCCTAACAGTCTCCGCGTTTCGGAATGTATCTACGAATGTCTCCGGATCAGGACCCTTCACTCCGCACGGTGCAGACAACGACGACCCTAACGCTACAGAAGGATATGTTTTGGGTTCGGATCGCTTAGTCAGCGGCCGCCTTTATCTACGTCGAGTTTCCAATCCTGGAGGAACACCGGCTATCAGCGCCAACATTCCCTTGAACGTACTCACCACAGCGGCTGCACTCACGGCTCCTCAAGCCGGAACTACGAAGAAGCTAGACTCGCTCGATCTTCGACTCTTCGCGGCCAAGCTCTTCCGCAACCGGATAACGGGCGTCCAAACACTTTGGGCTGCCCACAACACCGGGCTTGACGTGAACGGAATGACTGCTACGTCAATCGATCGAACCGGATCGCGATGGTACGAGTTGCAAGGATTCCAGACAGGGCAGACCTTTTCACTGGTTCAAGCGGGAACCGTTTTCGACAATGCCGCAACCTCTCCCAATTTCTTTACAATCCCTTCCATAGCTATGAACGGCCAGGGCAATGCGGCTCTTGGGGCGACTAGATCAGGCTCAAATTCGCACCCCGACGCGTACTATGCTTATCGGCTTGCGAGCGACCCGCTAGGAATCTTGCAGACACCGATCGGCATCACCGCGAGCACATTCGTCTACGGTCCGCAGTCGGGCACAACCCAGCGATGGGGAGATTACAGCCATGTCAACGTCGATCCGGCAGACGGGCAGAGTTTGTGGTCCTTCGAAGAATATTGCAACGCCACGAACTCCTGGGCGACGCGGGTCACGCGGCTCTTGGCACCTGCTCCAGGGGCAATTACCCTTTCTGTCACCAGTGGATATCCCGGGGATGTGGTCGGGCTGACGGTGACGGGCACCGGAATATTCGACGGAGGCCCGAGCTTCCCCAAACGTCTCGCCGGGTCGATCACCGGAAGCGGAGTGACGCTCAGCACCCCGACTTTCATACCCGTTCTCCCCAACCCAAGTGCGAATCTATCGGTGACGGTTTCGCCGACGGCGACTCCGGGCGATCGACTCATCTCGTTGGTTAATCCCGACGGGCAGTTCTCGCCGGCCGCCACCTTTACCGTGCTGCAACCGAAAATCTCGGGCCATGTATCCTTGGGAGACTACGGTGGAGACGTCACAATCCCGCAGTTCGTGGTCGAGGTGCGCGATTCGGGCGGTAACGTCGTCGAGAGCGTCACCACGAACTTAGACGCGAGCGGAAACTTCCTCATCAACCAAACGGTGCCCGCTGGCACTTACACGGTCGCCATCAAGGGAACCGCCCGGTTCCTCCGTCAGACCCAAACAGGCCTTGTTCTCGCCAACTCCGGACTAACCGGGCTATCGTTTAGTCTTACGAACGGGGACGCCGATGGTGACAATTCGGTTGGTCCAAGCGACCTGAATCTCCTGCGAAGCGCCTTCGGCTCCACGCCGACAAGTCCCAACTGGAACCCCAACGCGGACCTAGACGGCGATGGCCAGGTGGGCCCGAATGATCTGAATATCATCCGGTCGCACTTTGGTGCATCAGGCGACAACTAGTAACTCGTCAGTCAATCGGAAACGTGGGTGCCCATTCTCTCGAAGGAAAAGAGGATGAGCGCCCATTCCATTCATCACGTCACCGCGGTGACCGCCCACATCGCGAACAACCTTCGCTTCTACACTGAAGTCCTCGGGCTCAGGTTAGTGAAAAAAAGCGTCAACCATGACGACGTGCGGGCCTATCATCTGTTTTACGCGGACGCGGTCGGCTCGCCCGGCAACGACATGACTTTCTTCGACTGGCCGGCCATCGGCGCGAACACGCCCGGCCTGGCAAGCATTGCAAGCACGCGCTTCCGGGTGCCCGGAGATGCGCTCGACTTTTGGTTCGATCGCCTGAGCGGCGCGGGTAGCGCACCGATGCGAGCCGGGGACCACGCCGATAGATCGCTCATCCAATTCTCTGATCCCGAGGGGCAGCGACTAGAGCTCGTGGACGATCACGGATGGCCAAGTTTGTCCCAACCTTGGGACGGCGCGGTCCCCGCTGACAAGGCGCTCCGCGGGATTCTAGGGGTCGACTTGGCCAGTGCCAGACCAGACTCGACACGTCGCGTCCTAACCGACATCCTCGAATTCGAGGAAACTTCGCCCAACGTTTTCGAGGCGCTCTCCGATGACGCTCATGCTCAGGTCCGTCTGGATCAGGGCACTTTCAATCGAATCGGCCGCCTCGGGGGCGGCGGCGTTCATCACGTCGCCTTCCGAGTTACGGACGACGATGAACTGAACCGAATGCAAGCGAAGGTCGAAGCAGCCGGACTCCAGACGTCCGGCTACGTCGACCGCTTCTACTTCCATAGCCTCTACTTCCGAGAGCCAGGGGGAGTTCTGTTCGAACTGGCTACCGACGGTCCCGGCTTTGCCAGCGACGAGGACCGGGAGCACTTGGGTGAGGCGTTGGCTCTCCCTCCCTTCCTCGAACCTAGGCGCAAGGAAATCGAGGCCGGCCTGAAACCGCTTCCCTAGCGTCCGATGCGCTTGAAATTGGGCGGTGCAGAAAACTGAAAATTCGCGCCAACCCAACCCGCGTTCCAGAACAGCTTCATGTGCCACGTGATCGCGGGTGCCGTCAAAGCATTGCCTGGTGCTCCGTTCACAGGCAAGGTCCGGGAAAAAGTAGTTGTCGTTCATCGCCCGAACCAGGGCGTCGACGGTCTTAGACTTGGTTTCGGCATCGATCGCCGGGAGGGCGTGAGGAACGAGAACGGTGGAGGCAAGGAGCGCTAAGTTCATGAGTTTTCCTGCGGATTCTTGGTAAGGCCTCGGATGAGGAGGTCGACGAGTCGTGAAAGGTTGGCTTCGATCATCTCGGGAGAGCCTAGGTCCCGAACGCTCAAACTGTAGGGCAAAAAGGCATTGGTGGCCATGATCAGGGTGGCCGCCGTCTCAGGCGCGGAGTCAACCAGAAAGTCGCCGCTCAGGACACCCTCCGCCAACACGCCGGCCAGAAGAGTTCGCTCAGCATCGAAGTACAGCTTCCTTCGCTCCATGTAGGCAGGGCGCACTGCTTCAAAGAGCTCATCCAGAGCCATCGTAAAGTCTCGAACGGCGTGCACGCGACCCATAACGCGGACCATCAACATGTTGCGAAGCCGCTTACGGGCGTCGAGATCGGACTGGAGGATGCGAGACATGGCCTTCTGAGCGGCTTCGACCACTCGTGCGATCGACGACAGGGCCAGCTCTTCCTTGCTGCTGAAGCGAAGGTAAATCGTTCGCCGAGCGACACCCGCCTCCTTGGCGATGTCCTCCATCGTGATCCGGCGGAAACCATGCCGGGCCATCAGGCGGTCCGAGGCATCCAAAATCACATCTCTCAAGTCGACGGTCGAAGCGGTCACAACCGATTATATGCACAGATGCACGCATTTCGTTCCTTGTGCACCACCAAATGCGCAAATTCACGTATTTGTAAGCGGCTGCGAGGTGCCCGGCATACTCGATCGACACTAAATCCACTCCGAGTGGGCACAGAGGTATCCTAGGAGGTTCAGAGCGGCTAGTGCCGCTCGCCATTCTTTCGGACCAGATCACCATGCGCATTAAGAACAAGGAAATTCGCCGCCGCCGCCACCGTAAAGAGCAGAAGATGAAGGACGCGGATCGCGTAGTCAGGGCCCAGTACAGCGGCGAGAAGAAGCCGAGCGCTCCTAAAGCCGAGGCGAAGCCGAAGGTAGCCGCCGCGAAAGCAGCTGCTCCGAAGAAGACCGCGGAGCCCAAAGCCGCTGCCGAGCCGAAAGTCGCGGCCCCGAAGAAGGCCGCACCAAAGAAGAAAGCCGACACAGCCGAAGCCTAGAAGGCTAACCGCCTGATGCGCGATGCTTTACAATAGGCATCGTGACCCGCGCTCAACGCAAAGAGATCGGCGACTACGCACTTTCGGTTGGGCTGGCCGTTTTCTTTTCGATACCGATTTGCGCGGGGCTGCCTTTCTTCGTCCATGTGGCCCTTCCGCTGAAGGTGGTGCTGTGGGGCGTTCCATTCGGATCCGCCATCTACTTCGCCCGTATGATCCAGTCGAAGGTCACGCATCGAAGCTTCTTGCTCACGATCTTGGCTCACTCGGTGTTGATGCTCCTTTGCATCGGGCTGTCATTCGGCCTCGCTTTCTTTTTCCTGGTCGCTGCCGATAACCGAGAAAGCCCACTCACCCCGAACGTAGTTAGCACGGTCGTCACCATAATGTCGTCGAAGGGCGTCCAACTCGCAGCCTTCGGTTCCTTCCTTGGCGTGCTGGTGGTATCCAGCATCTTCCAAATCTCCCGCAAGCTCGGTCCCGGCGTCTTGCGAAACTGGCTGTTGGGGAAATACCACGAACCTCGAGAGGAAGAACGGATCTTCGTCTTCCTCGACATGAAAGACTCGACCACGCTGGCGGAGAAGCTCGGC